>CANRXN010000118.1 GCA_947643945.1 uncultured Clostridium sp. | reverse complement strand
TTTTTATTTTGTGAATAACTATTTTGGTTTTTTCGAAAAAAAGTCGAAACTTAAAGTGAATTTGTATTGAAAAAGAAATGTTTTTAATATATAATGAAGCAGTAATCGGCAAGAAGGAGGTAAGATGGCCGAAGTACAAATAATTGAAAAAGTAAATGGTCGAATAGACAGAAATAAAGGAACTATAATAAATGGACCAATTAAAGTAGCAGCCTATGCAAGAGTAAGCACAGACAAAGAAGACCAAAAAAATAGTTATGAATCACAATTAAAATACTATATGGAAAAAATGAATGCAAACCAAAAATGGATAGCAACACAAGTATATGCAGATGAGGCAATTTCAGGAACACAAGATTACAAAAGAAGCGATTTTATGAGAATGATACATGATGCATTAAATGGAAAGTTTGATTTATTACTAACAAAATCAATTTCAAGATTTGCAAGAAACACAGTTGATACACTATCCTATGTAAGAAAGTTAAAAGAAAAAAATGTTGCAATACTCTTTGAAGAAGAAAACATCAATACACTTGAAATGAGTGGAGAATTACTATTAACTATATTAAGTTCGGTAGCACAGCAAGAAAGTGAAACAATATCATCACATGTAAAACTAGGACTAAAAATGAAAATGCAAAGAGGAGAATTAGTAGGATTTCATGGATGTTATGGATATGACTATGATAAATTAACAAAGACATTAACTGTAAATGAAGAAGAGAAAAAAGTGATTCAATATATTTTTGGAAGATATGCACAAGGTGCAGGAACAACAATGATTGCAAAAGAATTAACAGAAGCAGGAATACCAACAAGAAGAGGAAATCCAATATGGTGTGAAACAGTAATAAGAAAAATTATCAAAAATGAAAAATACAAAGGATACTTACTACAAGGAAAAACATTTACAGTAGATCCAATCACTCATAGAAGATTAGAAAATATGGGAGAAGAACAAAAATATCTAATAGAGAAAAATCATGAAGCAATTATTGATGATGAAACTTGGGATAAAGTTCAAAAAATCTTGAAAAAAAGAAGTGAAAGCTACAATAAAGGGACAAGAAATGGAACATTTAGGAGAATGTATGCTTTTAGTGGAATAACTTATTGTACATTTTGTGGAAGGTTAGTTACTAGAAAAAATTGGGTAAGTTCAACGAAAAATAAAAAAGCATGGTATTGTTCAACAGCAATAAAACAAGGTAGAAAATATTGTAGAGATAGTAAACCAATACCAGAAGAAGTAATAGAAAAATGTTTTTTAGATGTTTATAGAGTTTTATGCACAGATAAAGCTACTATCATTAGAAACTTTATGGAAAAGGCAGAACCAATATTACAAGAAAATAATAGCAAAGAAGAAATTGAAAAACTAAATATACAAGAACATGATTTAAAAGAAAGACTAAAGAAATTATTAGATTTAAAGTTAGATAACACAATTACAGAAGAGGCTTTTAAAGAAAAAAATAATGAGATAGAAAGAAGAATAAGAAACATTCAAAAACAAATAGAAAACAAAGCTAGTACAGTAAATAAAGAAGATAACTTAAAATCTAAAATGGAAGAAATCAAAAATCTTTTAAAAAGTCATGATATCATAACTGAATTCGACAGAGAAGTTTTTGATATATTAGTAGACAAAGTAATTATTGGAGAAATTGATGAAGAAGGAAACAAAAATCCATATGTAATTAGTTTTATCTTGAAAAGTAGCAAAAAGAGTGATAGTTATGAATTATCAGAAGAACCAGAAAAGAAAGTAAAAAATAAAAGTATAAAGCCAATAAGTATAGAAGATAAAAATGTGATATGTGAAATAAAGAGTTTTCAAAAACTGAAGATATTTGAAAAAGATGAAGACTTGTTTAGAACCAAGAAACAACTTGAATATATCAAGGTAAAAGTAATAGCAGAATATGATGGAGACATTTCTTTCAACATAGAGAATAAGCTAAAATAAAGCAAATTTTCATAGCTTTAGGATACATACCACAGATATTGAGTATAAGATAGAAACATCTGAAATAGAAAACTTGTAAGTATTGATAGAATAGAATTAGAATTTTATAAAATTCAAAAAGGAGAAATAGATAGTGAAATATATTAATTCTAAAAAAGTAGACAATATAAAATTAAAGAAAGATAATTTTTATGTTTTAATTGATTTTGATAGAACCCTAACAAAAGCGGGAAGCGTAAGCTGTTGGAGAGTATTGTATTATTCAAATTTGCTAGGAGCTGATTTTAAACAAAGATATGACGAAATTCATGACAAAAACAGCGAAACATGGGAATGCAGATTTAAAGAATACATACATTTATTGCATGAGAAAAATCTAACAAATGAAATCATAAAAGAAGCGATAGAAAAGACAAATGTACAACTTCGCGATGGAGCAAAAGAGTTTTTAAGAAAAATGAATGAAATGGATGTTCCTGTAATAATCATATCTTGTAGTATAGGAAATGTAATCAAGGAATATCTAAAATTTAATAATTGCAATTATGCAAATATACAGATTTATGCTAATTACTGTGATATAGAAAAGAAACAAAATGATATTTATTCAGTTACACCAGTTAGTAAGCAAAAAGTTACTTTTACAGAAAAATTAGAAAATATAATAGCAACAAAAGAATATGCACTATTGTTTGGAGATGTTGTAGATGATGTGAATATGGTAACAAAAGAAAAACTAGAACAGACAATAGCAGTAGGTTTTTTAGATAAAAAAATAGAACAGAATTTAGACTTATATAAATCTAAATTTGATATTGTTTTAACAGATAATGCTAGTTTTAAAGAAGTAGAGGATATTATATTAAGTAAAAGATAATATAGGAAAGGAAAGATGTAAAAAATGGCCACAATAATTGAAGGAAAAGTGTTAGCAAAAAAAATAAGGAAAGAGTTAAAAATAGAATGTGAGGAACTAAAAAAGCAAGGAATAAAACCAAGATTAGCAGTTATCATGGTAGGAAACAATCCAGCCTCTAAGGTATATGTAAAAAGCAAAAGCAAGGCATGTAACGAAATTGGAATTGAATATGAAGAACATTTATTAGACGAAACAATTTCCCAACAAGAATTAAATGACCTAATCAAAAAATTAAACCAAACAAAAGAAGTAAATGGAATATTACTACAAAGTCCACTACCAGAACACTTAGATATTAATCAAGCATTTAAAGCCATTTCTTACCGAAAAGATGTAGATGGTTTTACCCCATCTAGTGTGGGAAAACTAGTAATGGGAGGAGACACCTTTATTTCTTGTACCCCTTACCGGTGTTATGAAAATGTTTGAAGAATATAACATCGATTTAACAGGAAAAAATGTAGTTATCATAGGAAGAAGTAATATTGTTGGAAAACCATTATCACAATGTTGTTTGGCTAAAAATGCAACCGTTACCATTTGTCATTCAAGAACCAAAGACTTAAAAGAACATACCAAAAGGGCAGACATTTTAATTGCAGCAATTGGAAAAGCGAAATTTGTTACCAAAGACATGGTAAAAGAAGGAGCTGTTGTAATAGATGTTGGAATCAATAGAACGGAAGAAGGAAAATTAGTAGGTGATGTTGACTTTGAAAAAGTAGAAAAAATATCAAGTTATATCACACCAGTTCCAGGAGGAGTAGGACCAATGACAATTGCTATGCTTATGAATAACGTGATTAAAGCAGCCAAAGAACAAAGTAACGAAAATTCCACTTTTTAGACAAGTTTTGGACACAAACAAAAAGTATAATAATTTAAATAGGGAAAACGGGGGCGTTTATTAAAAATGCCTCTATTTTTGTATCTAAAATAAAAGAAAGGAGTGGCATCACGCAAAGAAATGCAAGATTTAGAAGAAAAAAGATACTGGATATGGCTATCTTTAATTCCTAACTTGGGAAGTAAAAAAATACAAAGTTTATTAGAAGAATATAAAGATCCTAAAACAATTTATCACCTAAAAGAAAAGGATTTATATAAAATAAAAGGAATAGGAGAAAAGTCAATAAAACACATGGTAAATCCCCAAATAAGAGAAAGCGTGGAAAGGCATATACAATATATGATAAAAAATGAAATTGATATTATTCCGATTCATAATAGCAAGTATCCTAAAATTTTAAAAGAGATTTATGACCCTCCAATTAGCCTATATGTAAAGGGGAATACAAATATTTTGAACCAAAAAGCAATTGGTATAGTAGGATGTAGAGAAGCAAGTCAATATGGCAAAAGTGTTGCTAAATATTTTTCTTATCATTTGGCACAAGAGGAGATAAATGTTGTGAGTGGATTAGCAAAAGGTGTGGATAGTTATGCACATGTAGGTACTATTTGTGTGGCAAGAGAAAGTTATCTACCAAGCAATATTACTAAACAATGTGGAAAGCGTGGAAACTGTGGAAAGACAGTTGCTGTTGTAGGAAATGGGTTAGATATGATTTATCCTAAAGAAAATGAAAAACTACAAGAAGAAATTTTAAAAACAGGAGGAGCAATCATAACAGAGTATCC
>CANRXN010000117.1 GCA_947643945.1 uncultured Clostridium sp. | reverse complement strand
ATGGGACGTAGGGCATCAAACCTATGTACACAAAATCTTAACTAGAAGAAAAGAAGAACTAAAAACCTTAAGACAATTAGGAGGAATAGCAGGATTTCCCAAAACAAAAGAATCAGCTACAGATTGCTTTAATACGGGACATAGTAGCACATCCATTTCAGCAGCATTAGGAATGGCAAGAGCAAGAGACATCCAAAAAAATGACCACAGTGTATTAGCCGTAATAGGAGATGGAGCCTTAACGGGAGGGATGGCACTAGAAGCTTTAAATGATGCAGGTTGGAGCCAAACCAAAATGACAGTAATCTTAAATGACAACGAAATGAGCATTTCCAAAAATATTGGTGGCATGAATATGTTACTTAGTAAGCTAAGAACTAAAAAAACTTACAGTAAATCAAGCGATGTTGTAAAGAAAACAATCATGAAGGTACCAGCCATAGGAAAGCCAATTGTAAAAATAGTAAGACGACTAAAAAGAAGTATCAAGCAGTTAATTATTCCAAAAATGTTCTTTGAAGACATTGGATTTCGTTACTTAGGACCAGTAGATGGGCATGACATAGAAGAATTAGAAAGAATGCTAAAAATTAGTAAACAATTAGAAGGACCTGTATTACTTCATGTTTTAACGAAAAAAGGAAAAGGTTATAAAATAGCAGAAGAAAACCCAGATAAATTCCATGCAACTGGCTCATTTGATTTAGAAACAGGAAAAAGTAAAAAAGAAAAGAAAAAAGACTATTCTAAAGTAATGGGAGAAAAATTAGTAGAGTTAGCCGAAAAAAACGATAAAATAGTAGCCATTACAGCCTCTATGAAAGATGGAACAGGGTTAACCGAATTTGCTAAAAAATTCCCAGAGCGATTCTTTGATATTGGCATTGCCGAGCAACATGCTATTCGGCATGGCAGCAGGGATGGCAAAAGAAGGAGCCATTCCCGTTGTTCCTATTTATTCGTCTTTTTATCAAAGAGCCTATGACCAAGTAATTCACGATGTAGCAATCCAAAACTTGCCAGTTATTATGTGTGTAGATAGAGCAGGAATTGTAGGAGCAGATGGGGAAACCCATCAAGGAACTTTGGATATGGCATTTTTTCGATTAGTTCCAAACTTAAGTATCATGGCACCAAAGGATTTTAAAGAATTAGAAGAAATGCTAGAATTAGCAGTTAATTTAAAAAAGCCAGTTGTCATTCGTTATCCAAGAGGTGGAGAAGACGAATACAAAATGGAAAAGAAGGAAAAACTAGTTTTAGGAAAAGCAGAAATTTTAAAAGAAGGAAAAGATTTAAGTATTATTGCTATTGGAAAAACAGTCGCAAGAGCCATGAAAATAGCAAATGAAATTGAAAAAGTAAAAGAAGAAATAACAGTAGAAGTAATAAATAGCAGATTTCTAAAGCCAATAGACAAAGATACCATAAAAAAATCAATCGAAAAAACAAAACAAGTAATTACCATAGAAGACCGGAACTATTATAAATGGACTAGCATCAGCTGTGCAAGAAATTATAATAGAAGAAAAATTAACAGATGTAAAACTAAAAAGCTATGCGTATCCAGACCAATATATTGAACATGGCGAAGTAGTACAGTTAGAAGAAAAATATGGGGTGGATGAAAAACAAATAAGGGAAGAGTTTTACAAGTCCGTAGAAAACAAAGAAACAGTGGCTTTGTAAATAAGATAAGGAGTTTATGAAAACTCCTATTTTTAAAATAGGAATAAGGCTAAAAAAGAATTGTGATTTAAGGAAGGAACGGATAAAATGGAAAAACAACAATTATTAAAAGATTACAAAAAGCAAGAAGACAAAATTTGTTTAGCCCAGGTACTAGACAAAATAGATGCTTCCAAAGGGAAAGAAAAAATAGAATACACAGACTTTTTAGATATGTACCAAGTAGCATTAGTCCAAAACTTTTTAAGGAAAATAAAATTTGAAAACTACCAATTGTACGGAGGATATGAAGAGGCAGAACGAAAAATTTTAATTATCTATCCAGAAAAATATGACGAAAAAATGCTAGAAAAAAACTATGATAAAATGTTAAAAATAGTAAGAGTTATCCTTCCTGAAGAAGAACAAGGAAACTATTGCCATAGAAACTACTTAGGGGGGATTGTTAAACTTGGTTTAAAAAGAGAAAAAGTAGGGGACATTATCGTTTCTAAAGAAGGTGCAGATATTTTAGTAGTAGACGAGTTTTCTGATATCTTAAAGGAGCAACTACCACTTCTAAAAAGATTCGAAAATAGTAAAATAGCAATCGAAAACTTAGACAAATTACAACAAAAAGAAGTACAAATAGAAGAAGTAAAAATCATAGTACCATCTTTACGATTGGATAACTTTGTAGCAGACTTGGCTAGAACCTCTAGGAGTAAAGCTGTCCAAATTATCAACCAAGAAAGAGTCTTTATCAATGGGCAAAACGAAACCAAAGTATCTAAACAGTTAAAACTAAATGACAAGCTAACCATTCGAGGAAAAGGCAGATTTGTCATTAAAGAATTTTCTGGAACCACCAGAAGTGGCAGAACTGTTGTAATTGTAGAAAAATATGTGTAAGCTCGCATGATCTGAGACAGGTACAACGTATGCCTTTTGGCATTTTTGGGGACAGGTAGCAATCAATCTATCCTTAAAGGTCATACTGAAAAACTAGAAGAACATGACAAAAGATTTGAAAAAGACGAAAAAGCAATCGAAAGAAATGAAAACAGAATCTTTTTATTAGAGCAAGAAAACAAAAAATTAAGAGCCTAAGTTAAACAGCGTTTTAAAGAAAAGGTTAGCAAGGCTCTTAAAGAATTATTTTAATTCAACTATCGTAACACCCATTTCACCCTCGCCAAAAGCACCTAAACGAAAACTTTTAACATGGGGATGTTTTTTCAAAAATTCATGAATACCGATTTCTTAATTTTCCGGTACCTTTTCCATGAACAATACGAACATTATTAAGATGAGCTAAACTGCAATCATCTAAAAATTTATCAACCACAAATGTAGCTTCTTCAACAGTTAAACCAATTACATTGATTTGGGTTTTAGCAGATTTGGTTTTGTTAATAGAATAGTTAGCGTTATTTACAGTTTTAGTTGTTTTATCATTTTTTCTGGATACATCAGTAATAGAATTAGGTAAGGTAAGATATTTAATAGGAACATTCAATTTTAGATTTCCTACTTGAACCTGAACTTCGCGGGACTTTTTAGAAACATAGGAAAGTACTTTTCCATTTTGTCCTAAATTTTTAACAAAAACTTCTAGGTTTGGCTTAATATCTTTGGGTTCTAAGGAATTTTTAGTATCTTGCCTAGAAGGCATATCTTGCAGGTGAATGTTTTTTATTTTAGTATTTAAAGTATTTCTAGCATTTTCTAAAGTAGAAGTGCTTTTCGTAGAGTGCATTTGCTTTAAAATAGTAGTAGCGTCATCTTTTGCATCTAATAAGATGTCTCGTGCCTTTATTTTAGCTTTATTGATAATTTCGTGTTCTTGTTTTTTAACATCCAAAGTTTCTTTTTCTAAAGACTCTCTTAAAAGCTTTGCACGCTCTAACTCACAAGAAATTTCAGCTTTTTGTTTTTCTAGTAAAGAAGTTTGATCATAAATATTTTTTAGTAGATTTTCAATATCAATTTCATGATCTGTCATAAAAGATTTTGCTTTTTTAATAATAGCTTCACTTAAACCTAATTTTTTGCTAATTTCAAAAGCATTACTTTTGCCAGGAATACCAACTAACAATCGATAAGTAGGACTTAAGGTCGAAAGGTCAAATTCAACCGAAGCATTTTGAAAACCATCGGTTACTAAAGCATAATTTTTTAGTTCTTGATAATGCGTAGTAGCAATCGTTAAACTACCAAGCGACTTAAAATAGTCTAAAATGCTAATGGCCAAACAGCTACCTTCTAATGGATCTGTACCAGAGCCTAGTTCGTCTAATAAAATCAAAGAATGATTCGTAGCCTTTTTTATAATTTTGGTAATGGTAAACATATGAGAAGAAAAGGTACTTAAATTCCCTTCAATACTTTGATCATCTCCAATATCAGCAAAAATAGTATCAAAAACAAAAATGCTAGAATTTTCTTCGCAAGGAATAGCAAGACCACTACATGCCATACAAGTAAGTAGGCCAACCGTTTTTAAGGTAACCGTTTTACCACCAGTATTTGGTCCTGTAATAACTAACCCCGAAAAAGCATCTCCTAAATCTAAAGAAATAGGAACCATTTTTTTAGAATCAATAAGAGGATGTCTTGCCTTTTTTAAATGAATTTCTTTTTTATCATTAATCTTTGGAATGGTTGCATCAAGTGATTTAGAAAATTTGGCTTTGGCAAAAATAAAGTCTAGCTTAGAAATAATGGTAACATCCAAAGTTAGTTCTTCTTGGTAAGGATAGAACAGAGAAGTCAATTCTAATAAGATTTTTTCAATTTCTAAGTTTTCTTCTACTTTTAAACGATTTAGTTCATTATTTTTTTCAAACACGTAAATAGGCTCTATAAATATGGTCGAAC
>CANRXN010000116.1 GCA_947643945.1 uncultured Clostridium sp. | reverse complement strand
GACTCTTGGCTCTAAATTTAATACGCGTATCCAGTTTGCTACTGTGCTTCTTCCTTTTCCTAATTTTTTAGCTACATCTTCTTGTGACATGCCATAGTTGTCAATTAAAGTTCTGATTCCCATTGCTTTTTCAACGGGATTTAAGTCTTCTCTTTGCATGTTTTCGATTAAAGCGATTTCGGCATTGATTTTGTCGTTGTCTTCTCTTATGATGGCTGGTATTTCTTTTAGTCCTGCTAATTTAGAAGCTCTCCATCTTCTTTCTCCGGCAATGATGCTGTAGTAGTTTTCCTTTTTGGTTACTACGATTGGTTGGATTAGTCCATATTCTTGGATAGATCCTGCTAATTCTTCTAAGGCTTCTTGGTCAAATCTTTTTCTTGGTTGCTCACGATTTGGTTCTACCTCTGTTATTTTTAAGTTTTTTAGCGTGTCATTTTCTTGCATTTGCTCTTCTTCTGGCGCTGGTCCAAATAAGGCATCTAGCCCTTTTCCTAGTCCTGTCATTTTTGCCATTTTTGTTTCCTCCTTATATCATATGTTTTGCCTTTTTTTCAGCTTCGTTTAAGCTTAAAAATTCTTTGGCTAATTTCGTATAACTTTTTGCTCCTTTTGATTTTGGGTCATATTCGGTAATTGGCATACCATAACTTGGTGCTTCACTTAGTCTTACATTTCTTGGTATTACAGTTTTGTAGACTTTATTATTAAAGTATTTTTTCACCTCTCTTACCACCTGATTAGAAAGGTTGGTTCTTATATCATACATAGTAAGCAAAGCTCCTTCAATTTGAATTTCCTTGTTTAAATGTTTTTTAACCAAATTTATCGTGTTTAAAAGTTGTCCTAATCCTTCTAACGCAAAGTATTCACATTGCACAGGAATTAGCACACTGTTGGCTGCGGTAAAAGCATTTAAGGTAACCAAACCTAAAGATGGCGGACAGTCAATAAAAATGTAATCAAATTGTTCTTTTATAGCTTCTAATTTTTCTTTTAGCCTTTGTTCTCTTGACATCATAGAAACTAGTTCAACTTCCGCTCCTGCCAAGTTCATGTTAGAAGGGCATACTTTTAGATTTTTTATCATAGTTTTTTGTAAAATGTCTTCTATTGCTGTGTCATTTACTAAAATATCATAAGTAGAAAACTCTACCTCTTTTTCAGCCCCTAGTCCACTGGTTGCATTTCCTTGTGGGTCAGCATCTATTAGCAATACCTTTTTCCCCTTTTGCGCCAAGATTGTGGATAAATTTACGGTCGTTGTGGTTTTTCCTACTCCACCTTTTTGATTTGCTACTGCTATTATTTTTCCCAATTTTATTGCCTCCTATTTTTAGTTAATATTTATTAATACATTCTTGTGTTGTTCTAGTATTATCATATAAAAAACCAGAACTAAGATTTTGTACGCAGTGCAAACTGCTACAAAATCTAACTTCTGCCATAATTATCTAGTATGGAAAGTTATTCCACTGGCATTACTTTCCTACTATATAAAAAAATACGAAAAAAGTCAATAAAAAACGAAAAATTTGTTGACTTTTTTGGCATAATCTATTTAATTGGTTCTTTGGCTGGTGTCCCTGGTTTTCTAGGGTATTTGGCTGGTGTTTGCTGTTCTTTTTGAATGATAACTATATTTCGCTCAATATCACTTTTGGGTAAGCAAAAGGTGTCAATTGTTTTGATTTTTCCACCTAGAACTTTTATGGCTTTTTGGCTCTGTTCTAATTCTTCCTTTATAGCTGGTCCTTTCATGGCAATTACTCGTCCTTCTTGTTTTACAAATGGTAGTAAATATTCAGCTAAGGTACTTAGGTTGGCAACAGCTCTTGAGGTCGCTATGTCAAAGTTTTCTCTGTATCTTTTGTTTTTTCCTGCTTCTTCTGCTCTACTATGTATGGCTTGTATTTGTGTCAATTCTAAGTTTTCAATTACCTGGTTTAAAAAGTTGATTCTTTTGTTTAAAGAATCTAATAAGGTTACTTCTATGTCTTGTCTTATAATTTTTAGTGGAATTCCTGGAAAACCAGCCCCAGTTCCTACGTCTATTAGTTTTGCATTTGGCTTTAGGTATTTAGCTATGGTTATGGAGTCAATGAAGTGCTTTAGAATGATTTCTTCTGGCTTTGTGATGGCGGTTAAGTTGATTTTTTCGTTCCATTCTAATAGGTTGCCGCATATATTGATAAAGTTGCTGGGTTTGTTTGTTGTTTAATACGATTCCTATTTCTTTGGCATATTCGCTTATTTGTGCTTCAAATTCTTCTTTTTCCATTTTTCTGTTTCCCTTCTTTATTTTCCTTTTTTGTTCTCTTTAGAAAAATTGTAATAACTTATATACAAATTCTCTATTGTTTATTATTTAATTGTTGCAAGTAGACCAAAAGCACCGCTATATCTGCTGGTGAAACGCCTGATATCCTTGAGGCTTGCCCGATAGAATGTGGCTTGAACTTATTTAGTTTTTGTCTTCCTTCTAAACTAATTCCACTAATCGTTTCATAATCAACATCTTCTGGCAAAATTTTGGTTTCTAGTTTTTTAAATTTTTCAACCTGCGCTTCTTGCATTTTGATGTAGCCTTCATATTTAATTTGAATTTCTACCTCTTCTTTTTCTTGTTTGGTTAAAAAGGGTCTACTTTTATCAATTACACCAAGTTTGTCATAGTCTAGTTCCGTTCTTTTTAGGAGTTCTGCCATTTTGGTTCCCGTTGATAATTCTGTCGTTTTGTTCTCTTTTAATAGTTTGTTTACTTCTTCTTGTGGCTTTACGGTTAATTCTTTTAGTCTTTTTACTTCTTTTTCGATGTTTTCTTTTTTGTGTAAGAATTTTTCATATCTTTCTTGTGAAATTAGTCCTACTTCGTATCCTATTTGGGTTAATCGAAGGTCTGCATTGTCTTGTCTTAGTAGTAATCTATATTCTGCTCTAGAGGTCATCATTCGGTAAGGCTCGTTTGTTCCTTTGGTAACAATGTCGTCAATTAATACACCAATATAGCCTTGTGTTCTATCTAAAATGATTGGCTCTTTTTTTTGTATTTTTCTGGTGGCGTTAATGCCAGCCATTAATCCTTGTGCTGCAGCTTCTTCATAGCCAGAAGTTCCATTGATTTGTCCTGCCATGAATAACCCTTCTATTCCCTTATATTCTAAAGAAAGTTTTAGGTTGGATGGGTCAATGCAATCATATTCAATCGCATAGGCAGGTCTTGTAAATTCTGCTTTTTCTAGTCCAGGAATCGTATGATACAAAGCAATTTGCACATCTTCTGGAAGAGACGAACTCATGCCTTGAATGTACATTTCTTCTGTGTCAATCCCTACTGGTTCAACAAAAGCTTGGTGCCTTGGTTTATCACTAAACCTGACCACTTTGTCTTCTATGGATGGGCAATATCTAGGGCCAGTTCCTTCTATCATGCCAGCATATAATGGCGAACGATGTAGATTTTTTCTAATAATGTCATGGGTATTTTCGTTGGTATAGGTTAGATAGCAATCTACCTGTTCAAAGTCTTTTGGCTCGTTTTCAAATGAAAAAGCTTCAATTCCTCGGTCTCCTTTTTGGATTTCCATTTTGCTAAAATCGATACTCCTTCGATTGATTCTTGCAGGTGTTCCTGTTTTAAAACGAACAAGTGGAATCCCCATATTTTTTAGACATGTAGATAATTGGTTGGCAGCAGCTACTCCATCTGGTCCACTTTCCTTAGAGAACTCTCCAATAAATATCTTTCCTTTTAAATAAGTTCCAGTTGCTAAAATGACCGCTTTTACTTTGTAGATAGCTCCTACATCTGTTTCAATGGCAGTTACTTTTCCTTCTTCCATTTTAATATCAATAATCTCACCTTGTTTTACTTCTAGATTTTCTTGCTTTTCTAAGGTATGTTTCATTTCGGCTTGATATCTTTTACGATCTGCTTGTGCCCTTAGTGAATGCACTGCAGGTCCTTTCGAAGTATTTAACATTTTAATTTGTATCATAGTTTTATCAATGTTTTTTCCCATCTCTCCGCCAAGGCTATCAATTTCCCTTACCAGATGCCCTTTTGAACTTCCACCAATATGTGGATTACATGGCATATTGGCAATCGCTTCTAGGCTAATAGAAAAAATCAAAGTTTTCATGCCAAGCCTTGCTGCAGCTAAAGCAGCCTCACATCCTGCATGTCCTGCTCCTACTACTGCTATATCATATTCTCCTGCTAAATAGCTCATTTCTTTCTCCTTCTTTCTATTTCTCTTCTTTTATTTCCACTTTCTAGACCCGTCCCAAAAGTTACCATCTGTGGCAAGTTTGGTCAAGTTTGGGACAGGCACACTGTTGCCATTTGTGGCAACTTTTGGGACAGGCTCTGCTCATTCCTTTGTGCCTGTTTGTTTTTATTGTTCCACATCAAATGTTCCTCATTCCTTGTGAAACAGGAAAGGTTGTTTTTTTGTTTTATTTGTGTATTTTTATATATGTGTTCCATTTATTTGTTTTTGTTGTTGTGTGTTTTCTTTTTGTTTTGTTACTTTTTGTTCGTTTTTTATTTTTGTGTTGATTTTTAAATTTCAGTTT
>CANRXN010000115.1 GCA_947643945.1 uncultured Clostridium sp. | reverse complement strand
GAACAAAAATAAGCAGATAGAAACAATAAGAAGACACCACAAGAAGAAATGCCAAATTTTTATCGTTCTATAGATGTGTATGTATGTGCCTCTAAAACAGAAGGAACACCACTAACTGTTTTAGAATCTATGGCAATGGCAATACCAGTGGTATCTACTGATGTAGGGATTGTGGCAGAAGCATTATGGGAAAAAGGAAAAAAATATTTTTTAGAAGAAAGAAACAAAGTCTTTTTAAAAGAAAAATTAACAAAACTAATAGAAAATAAAGAAGAACTAAAACAAATAGCAGAAGAAAATTTAGTACAAGTAAAACAATTTGACTGGAAGAAAATTTGCTTAGAATATGAAGAATTTTTTGAAAGTAATTTATAGAATAAAGGGTAAAAATGAAAGAAGATAATTTTTTTTGGAAATATGAATACGAACCAGGTAAACAACGAAAAAATAACACAATACAAGATAAAAAAATAGAGCCACTAATTTCTATTATTACCTCTTATTACAATGGAAATACCTATATGTGGCAAACAATAAACTGTGTCTTAAATCAAACATTTGAAGCTTGGGAATGGATTATTGTAGATGATGGAAGCACAAGTAAGGAGGCAATCCGTTATTTAGAGCAAGTAGAAAAAATAGATACAAGAATAAAAGTGTATCATAAAAAAAACGAAGGACTAGCCTTAGGAAGAGATTATGCCATCCAAAAAACTACTAACACAAAATATGTAGTACCATTAGATGATGATGACTTAATAGAACCAACCTATTTAGAAACGCTATATTTTGCATTAGAAACAAATCCAGAAGCAACTTGGGCTTTTACCAATTCGGTAGGATTTGGAAAGTATATCTATTTAGCGGATGCTAAATTTGATAGTCAAAGAATGAAAACAGACAATCATATCACAGCAACAGCACTTATTCGAAAAGAAGCAATACAAGTTTTAGGGGGATATGGAAAGGCGAAAAAGTATGTGAATGAAGATTGGCATTTATGGCTTAGAATGCTAGCTAATAGAATGTTTCCCGTACAAGTTGGATTTTATGGTTTTTGGTATCGAAGAAGAAAGGAAAGTTTGCTTAGCGATATTAATAATGAAAAGAAACAAGAATACCAACAAAAAATGAAAGATTTGAAAAAAGAAGCTGATAAAATCCAAAACAAAATAGAAGCAATTGAATATCCAAAACAGGAAACAGAAGATAAACTACAAGAAAATCAATTGCCAATAGATAATATTGAAAAAATAAAAATAGCTAAATACAATCAAAAAAGTGATATTTATATTTTACCTTACTTAGGAACTGATAAAAAATTATACCAAAAAATAAAAAAAGCAACTAAAGAAAGAAATATTTATGTAATAACATTAGAGCAAAGCAAGCATTCTTCTTATATGTATCGACAAAAATATGAACAATTTTGTACGGTCTATGATGTACCTACATTTTTAGATAAGAAATACTGGATAAGTTTTATTCAATATATAATAAATAGTCGTAAGGTGGACAAAATATATCTTTCTCATACGAAATATCAAAAAGAACTAAAGAAAAAGTGGGAAACCATCGAGATTTCAAAGTGTCAAAATAATGATAGATTATACAACATTAAAAAAATGCAATATAAAATTACCCACACTTTACCAATAAGAGCTATAAAAAAAATAATAAGATGTATAAATAGAAAGGAAGCGTAAAAATGAAAATTTGGTTTTTAACAGGAGAATTTGCACCAGACTTTGGAGGAGGAATTGGTACTTATGTAGAAAATTGTGCCAAAATGTTTGCAGAAGCAGGAGATGACGTAACTGTTATTGTAAGAAGCTTAAAGGGAGATAAAGAAGAAAAAACAAAAGAAGGATATCGAGTGGTTAGATTTAAACAAGGAGAAGGAGAATATTATACCTATTTAGGATATGATAATGCACTAGCTTACCAATACTATGACGTTGTTATGAAGTTAATTGATAAATATGGAAAACCAGATGTTATAGAAATGCAAGAATATAATGCTTATGGGCAATATATCATACAAAATAAGTTGATGTTAAAAGAAAAATTAAAAGATATACCACTAGTCGTTCATTTACATACACCAAGTTTTGAAACACTAAAAATCAATCAATTTAATACCTATGAAGCACCATTTTATTGGATTGGGGAAATGGAAAAATTTTGTATCAAAGGAGCGGATGCATTATTATGTCCAAGCCAGTTTTTAGCAGACAAGTTACAATATTTGGTAGAAGATAAAATAAAAGTAATTAATTTACCATTTGATATTCCACAAGAAGAACTGGAAAAATATCAAAAAATGAATCCTGTGCAAAATGATAAGAAAACTTTATTATATTTTGGTAGAACAGAATATAGAAAAGGTGTTGTCCAAATGCTAAAAGGAGCAGAAAAGCTATGGAAAAAAGGACTAGACTTTAAAGTAAAAATTATTGGTGGTGATACCAAATTAGAGTCAAAAGGAACTTTCATAGGAGAAGATTTAAAGAAAAAATATGCTAAATATATTGAAAGTGGTAATTTAGAAATGTTAGCACCAATTCCACATTTAGAATTAATACCCCATATTTTATCAGCAACCGCAGTAACGGTTCCATCTTTATATGAAAATTTTCCAAATACTTGTATTTATGGAATGTGGCTTGGAAAACCAATGCTAGTATCCAAAAGTGGTGGACAAGCAGAAATGGTGCAAGAATCAGGAAAAAATGGTTTGATTTTTGATTGGGATAAAGAAGGCGATTTTGAACAAAAATTAGAGAAAATATTAACAATGACAGACGAAGAAAGAAAAACAATGGGAGATAATGCAAAAACAAGAATTAATGAATTATGCAATATGGAAACAAATTTAAAATTAAGAAGAGATTTCTTCCAACAAGTAATCCAAAACAAAAATAAGCAAAAAACAACATTTCCATTTGTAGAAGAAGTGCCAAAAGATAATTATGTACATACCTATGAAGGAGAAAAAGACTTATTATCCGTAGTAATTCCTTATTATAACTTAGGAAGTACTTTGCCAGAAACCATAGAGAGTATTAAACAAACAGAATATAGAAATTATGAGATTGTGATTGTAAATGATGGAAGTACTGACGAAGAAAGCATAGCGATATTAAAGAAATACGAAAGTGATCCTAAAATTAGAATTGTAAATATCGAAAACAAGGGATTAGCCAATGCTAGGAATGTAGGAGCCAAAGAGGCAAAAGGAGAATTTGTAGCGTTTATTGATGCAGATGATAAAATTGATAAAACTTTTTATAGAAGAGCTATTGACATTTTACATCAATATGACAATGTTTCTTATGTTTATAGTTGGGTGCAATATTTTGAAGGAAATGAAGCAGTATGGCCAACGTTTAATATTCATATCCCATACTTGTTATGTGCTAATATGTTAGCTGCCTATTCTGTTATTCGAAAAAATGATTTTCTAAATTTTGGGCAAAATAGAATAGAGATGGAATATGGAATGGAGGATTATGACGGTTGGGTAAGTTTAGCAGAACATGGATGTCTAGGAGTTTCTATACCAGAAAAATTAAACTTATATCGTGTTCGTAAAGATTCTATGTCAAGGCAATTTAACAAAAAAATGAGAATCTATTTATACCAGACTTCAAGAAATGGACATGAAAGAATATTTGAAAAATATGCAAAAGAAATCTATATGTTATTATTAACAAATGGTCAACCATTTTATTGGAATAATCCAACCACACAAGTGTATTTACCAACAACGGAAAATACAGTAATACAAGTAGATGATAGAATTTACAGATTAGAAAGGATACTAAATACTTTCCCGGGAAAAGTAGCAAGAAAAATATATCGAGGATTAAGAAAAGTAAAACATGCAATCAAAAAATAAAGGAGAGTAAGAAACGTGAAAAAAGAGTATGTAATTAATACGATAGCTAGTATATTATCTATTTTATTGACACTTTTTATATGGCACAAATTTTTGCTAAGTGGAAATTCTGCTATTTTGATAATGTTTATTCCTATATTCTACATTTTTTTAAAAAAAGTGATAGAGAAGGAAAATAAAAGGAAATTTATTCTATCTAGCATCTTAGCAATTAGTTTTGCAATAATAGAACTAGTATGTGCGAGCATTAACGAAGATTATACTTTGAACCATATATGGGATAAATGGACAATACTAAATTTTGTGGGACTGGCAATTATTGCTTGGGGTATTATATCTACCATTTATACTTTTTTGGAAGAAAATGAATGGAAAGATAAAACCATAAAACTTTTAGATTCCAAATGGTCATTTTTAACATACGCAGGATTATTATTAATAGCATGGATACCTTACTTTTTAAGATATTACCCAGGATTATTAACATCTGATTCTTGTGCACAAATGGCACAAGCAATTGGAAATGCACCTTTGAGCAATCACCATCCTATTTTACATACAGGAATTATCAGTTTATTTGTAAATTTGGGAAGGAGTATTTTTGGAAATATCAACACAGGAGTAGCTCTTTATACTGTTTTTCAAATGATAGCTATGGCGAGTATGTTTTCATTTATCTT
>CANRXN010000114.1 GCA_947643945.1 uncultured Clostridium sp. | reverse complement strand
ACTTTTGAAAACTCACATATAAATTCAAGTCGCTGTTTTAGACATTCCTCAAATTTTAGTTCTTGCTTAATTATCTTAACCATAAAAATAATCCTCCTTTCTGTTGGAAGATTTTTTCATAAACAAAAAAATCAACCAGATTTTATTTACTGATTGATTTTTGTATTTCTCTGTTCTATAAAAAGTTCGAACAGAAACGTCGTTGGAGGCGTTGGGCGGATTCGAACCGCCGAATCAGGCTTTTGCAGAGCCGTGCCTTACCACTTGGCTACAACGCCGAATATTAAAATTTATTGAACTGATTATCTGTTCTTACCTACAAAATGAGTTACACTCATTTTGCATAAGTTATCCGTAGCACTCAAGCTCTATAAGCTTTCGCTAACGGCTAACTTAACTTGGCTACAACGCCGAATATTTTTCATTTACCGTTATGAAGCTCTTTCTTTCAATAAAAAAAGAGGTTATTAAACTTCCTCTTGTTTTCCAATAAACTAAAAAACTAAAACGTTTTTTGGAGCAGGTAACGGGAATCGGACCCGTAACTTAACCTTGGCAAGGTTACGTTTTACCACTAAACTATACCTGCAAATTTTTATATTTTTGGAATCACAAGCTTTACCTTGCCAAGGCTTACGTTTATTTTCTTTAAGAGTTGTTTTTCTAATTTAAGTCTATTCACCTTTTGGCAATATTATTCCTAAGACTTTTCTAATAATACCAAATTTATTTGCTATTGTCAAGAAAAATCAAGGCAATCCTTAAACTTTTTGCAATTTTTAAGCATTACCTTGACTTTTTATTTATTTTTCACTTTTCTTTTTGGTGGTTTTTTTGGTAGTTTTTTTTGTTGTTTTCTTTTTAGCTGTGCTTTTTGTTGTCTTCTTGGTTTCTTTTTGAGTTTCCTTTTTTACTTCTTTAGCCTCTTCTGGGTTCCATTTCTCTCCTGGCTTTGGTTTATTCCAAGAGATGTAATCACAAGTACTTGGGTTATTTTCGCAAATGTAATAGTTTCTTTTTCTTTTGGTCTTTCGAACTTGCACAGTTGCCCCACATTTTGGACATGGCACATCAATTGTTTCTATAATTGGTTTTGCGTTCTTACATTCTGGGTATCCTGGACATGCTAAGAATTTTCCGTAACGACCAAATTTATAGACCATCATTCTTCCACATTTTTCGCATTGTACATCTGATACTTCGTCTACTAATTCTACATGTTCTAACTCTTTTTCTACCTTTTCAATCTCTTTTTCGAATGGTCCATAAAATTCTCTTATCATTTTCTTCCATTCTTCTTTTCCATTTGCTATTTCGTCAAATTCGTTTTCTATTTTGGCTGTAAATTCTACATTGATTACATCGGTAAAGTTTTCTGTTAATAGTTTATTCACAATCTTTCCAAGCTCTGTTGGTGACAATTGTTTTTGTATTTTTTCGATGTATCTTCTTTCCAAAATAGTAGTAATAGTTGGCGAGTAAGTACTTGGCCTTCCAATGTCTTTTTCTTCTAAAGCTTTTACTAAACTTGCTTCTGTATACCTTGGTGGTGGCTCAGTAAAGCTTTGTTTTGGGTCTAATTTTTTTAAGAAAACTTCTTGCTTTTCTTTTAGTTCTGGCAACATTTTTTCTTCTTCTTTTTCCTTTTGGTCAGTTCCTTCTACATATAATGTCATAAATCCTTTAAATTTAAGGTTTTGTCCGTTTGCTTTAAAAGTATAATCATTCGCATCGATGGTTACTTGCATGGTGTTATAAATTGCTGTTGCCATTTGGCTTGCCATAAATCGATTGTAGATTAATTTGTATAGTTTGTATTGGTCTTTGTTTAAATAGTCTTTTATGCTGTCTGGCTCTAAGTCTGCATAGGTAGGTCTAATACCTTCGTGTGCATCTTGAGCGTCTTTACTAGTTTTGTAGTATCTATTTTCATAGTATTTTTCGCCATAAGTTTTGGTAATGTGCTCTTTGGCAGCTGCTCTTGCTTCGTCTGAGATTCTTGTTGAGTCTGTTCTCATGTAAGTAATTAGACCAACAGTTCCTTTTTCTGGCATTTTCACACCTTCATA
This sequence comes from uncultured Clostridium sp., assembly GCA_947643945.1. Taxonomy (GTDB): domain Bacteria; phylum Bacillota; class Clostridia; order TANB77; family CAG-508; genus CAG-269. Next base: position 2,534 of record CANRXN010000114.1, on the reverse strand, counting down.
TAGTCCTTGTGCAATTGACATGGTTTTCTTTAAGGTGAATCCTAGTTTTCTGGAAGCTTCTTGTTGCATCGTACTAGTGGTAAATGGTGGCGCTGGATTTCTTTTCTTTTCTCCTTTTTTTACTTCGGTTACCATGTATTTTGCTTTGTCTAGTTCTTTTAAGATTTGGTTCATTTCGTCTTCGCTATGGACTTCTTGCTTTTTACCACCTTTTCCATAAAAACGTGCTTCAAATTGTTTTTTGCTTTCTTGGTCTTGCAAGTTTGCATATAAATTCCAGTATTCTTCTGGTATAAATTTTTCGATTTCTTCTTCTCTGTCTACAATCAATTTTACTGCTACTGATTGTACTCTTCCGGCTGATAGTCCTCTTCTTACTTTTTTCCAAAGTACTGGACTCATTTTATAGCCTACAATTCTGTCTAATACTCTTCTTGCTTGTTGGGCATCTACTAAGTTGATGTCAATGTCTCTTGGCTCTTTAATTGCTTTTTGTACAGCTCCTTTTGTTATTTCGTTAAAGGTTACTCTTGTTATTTTCTTTTTTTCTTCGTTTAAAATAGTGGCTAGATGCCATGCAATAGCTTCTCCTTCACGATCGGGGTCAGTTGCAATATATATTTTTTTTGCCTGTTTTGCTTCTTTTTTTAGTGATTTGATTAAATCACCTTTTCCCCTGATGTTTATGTATTCTGGCTCGAAATCATGCTCGATGTCAATTCCCATTTTGGATTTTGGCAAGTCTCTTATATGTCCCATAGAGGCTACTACTTTTGTGCTTCCTCCTAGGAATTTTTTTATGGTGTTTGCTTTTGCTGGTGATTCCACTATTACTAATTTGTCAGCCATATAGTCCTCCTTCTCTTATTTTTGCTTTCTTTTAGTATTCTAGCCTAATTCTTTTTATTTTGCAAGCCTTTTATTTTAATTATTGCGATTTGCAGTTAAATGGTTACTCTATACAAAATTTATTATATTTTGTTATGAATCATAATATTAAATTCGCTATTTTGATTATTTTCTATATCTTTTAACACATCAATTACATGAATTGGCATTACTTCGGTTTTTCCTAAAAAACTTAAAAGTTCTTCAATTTCTTGTTCATCATTAGTAATTCCCGTAAGTTCTTTATTTTCTATTTTTAATCCTTCTTTTTTGTATTCCTTTTTGATAATGTTAATTCCAAATTTTGCTTCGTTTTCTGCTTTTTCGGTTCCTTCTGTTGTATGTTTATAATATTCTAGTTTGATTGGATGATAAATTTCTGCCTCTTTTAATGCTTCTTCTCCAACAAATGTACTACTAAAAAACGTGTTCATTTTTATCCCCCTTCTTTCTTCTTTGGTACACACACGTTCTTCATAATACTACTTTTATTTTGTGTTTTCAAGGGATTTTTGATAGATTTCATCGCAATTTTCGCCATTATTTTGGTTTAATTTACATTTTTTTACATTTATCGATTGTTTAACAATTTTTTTGACTTTTTTCGATGTGAAATTAAAAACAAGGATTTTAAGAATTGTCCTTTAATCCCTGTTTTAATTCTACATAGAGTTCTGCGTTTGTCGCTGCGTTATATGGATTAACATATAAAATACTTAGTAATCCAAATGTTAGGACAGATAAGAAATACCATCCAAAAAAGGATATATCTAACACAAATGATTTCCATTTGTTGCCCTTCATCATTTGTTTGGAAAGCTTAAAAGCTTCTTTTCTTTTTATGTTTGGATTTTCTGCTAAAAGATAAGGTATCATTCTGTATTCATAAGTTTTTATGATGCCCCCTACAATTGTTAAGTACCATAGGGCATTGTATAGATTTCTTAAAAACATGATAATTACAATGTTTAGCCAATGTTCTTTTTGAAAGATTTCTCCTAAATTTTTAAGTTTCGCATTTTTTTCTTCTTGTGCATTGATAAAATATTTTTTCCCTCCCACAATTAATGGATCTGCCACCAATATAGTAAATGCTAAGGCAATAACTGCCCCAATGGAGAGTCCTATTCCTAATTTAGGTTGATTGATGTGAAAGGAAGTAATCGCATCCCATATCTTGAATATATATTTTTGTGGTCTTAATACATTATTTAGGTTTGCTTCTGTTGCTTCTAGTATTTTTAGCTGGGTATCTGTTAGCGTTCTTTGTATATCTCGATTAGTAAAATAGGTATCAATTTGGTCTATTTCTTCTACTTTATTTTCTAATTCATGTATTACATAGTTTGGATCTAAAGAATCTCCTTCTTGCCATATTCCTATTGTTGAGGTTCCAAATTCTCCTGTAAATAGAGCGATTAAAAAGCATACAACAACAGCTGTCCAATAATTTTTATAGACAACTTTTTTGGCTTTTTCTTTTATTTCTTTTCTTTTCCACATTTGCTTTTCTCCTCTATTTATGTTTCTTTTATTATAAACTAATTTAAGTGTCTTAGCAAGTGTCCTTCGCCATTTTATTTAATTCTTGTTGTAGGTTTGTCAAACATATGTCACACTATCTTACAGTTATCTATACTTGAAAT
>CANRXN010000113.1 GCA_947643945.1 uncultured Clostridium sp. | reverse complement strand
CGATTTAAGACTATGTATAAGTTCATCCGATCGAGAAATTGCCTTAATGCTAAAAAAATCTGGAAAACCCATTGTTTTAGTATGTAACAAAGCCGATAATTTTGATAAAGATAAGCAAGATGCTTATGAATTTTACAATTTAGGAATAGGAGAACCTTATCCCATATCAGCTTCTAATGCAATTGGCATTGGCGATGTATTAGACAAAATCTATGAAAGTTTTCCACCAAAAGGCGAAAACGAAGAAGAAGACATCATAACAAAAGTAGCCATAATCCGGAAAACCAAATGTAGGAAAATCTTCTTTAATCAATAAAATTTTAGGACAAAATAGAGCCATTGTAAGTGATATAGCAGGAACCACTCGTGACGCCATTGACACCGAGTTCGAAAACGAAAAAGGGAAATATGTGTTAATCGACACAGCTGGTATTCGAAGAAAAAGTAAGGTAAAAGAATCCATTGAAAAATTTAGCATTATGAGAACATTACTTGCCGTAGAAAGAGCAGATGTATGCTTAATGCTAATCGATGCAACTGAAGGAGTAACCGACCAAGATGCTAAAATTGCAGGAGAAGCACACGAAGCTGGAAAAGGAGTAATTATAGTAGTCAACAAGTGGGACATGTTAGAAAAAGAAAACGGTACTTTAGAAAAATACAAAAAAGAAGTATATGGCAAACTAAAATATTTGTCCTATGCGCCTATGATATTTATATCAGCAAAGACCGGACAAAGAGTCCACAAATTATTTGACCTAATCAATTATGTTGCAGAACAAAACGCCACCAGAATATCTACATCCGTTCTAAATCAAGTAATTAACGAAGCAATTGCCATTGTTCAACCACCAACAGACAAAGGAAAAAGACTAAAAATTTATTATGGCACACAAGCTTCTACCAAACCACCAACATTTGTTATTTTTGTAAATGACAAAGAACTATTTCATTTTTCTTATGAAAGGTATTTGGTAAATCAAATTAGAAAAGAATTTGGCTTAGAGGGGACGCCAGTTAGAATTATCGTTAGAGAAAAAAATGGAGAGTAAAAGTTGCCAACCGTCCCCACTGGTTCCGGGTTTAAATGGGGATCCCCACTGGTTCCGGGTTTGAGTGGGGACGCCGGGTTTAAATGGGGACGTGGCAAAGTAAAATAAAAAAGGAGGAATAAAAAATGGTAGCAGATGTTATCATGGCAGTAATTGCTTATTTAATAGGAAGTATAAATTTTTCAGTTATTATCAGCAAAAAAATAGCAGGATTTGATGTAAGAGAAAAAGGAAGTGGAAATGCTGGAAGTACGAACATGCTTCGTTCAGTGGGCAAAAAAGCAGCAGCTATCACCTTACTATGCGATATCTTAAAAGGGGTCGTTGCCATAGTAATTTCCATCATTTTTGGAAACATCGTAAAAGAAGCCAACCAAGAATTATTACTACAAATAGCTGGAATTTTTGTAGTAGTTGGTCACACATTTCCTATCTTCTTTGGCTTTAAAGGAGGAAAAGGAGTAGCCACTTCATTACGGGATTTTATTAATGACCAACTGGAAAATTGGATTAATTTGTTTGGTTTTTGCCCTTATTTTAATCCTATTAACAAAAATGGTATCGTTAGGCTCTTGTACGGCAGCCATTTTGTTTCCCGTATTAACTTTATTTATTAATGACAGTTATACTGTGCTTTCACAAGAAAAAACAGGAAGTACTTATTTTATCTATAGTGTCATTTTAGCTATTATTGTGTTATATAATCATAGAAGTAATATAAAAAGATTGATGGATGGAACCGAAAATAGAATTAGTTTTAAAAAATAATTGTAAAATTGCTAAAAGTAACAGGGATTTTGGGCAAAAAAGGAGAAAAACATGAAACAAATGAAAAAAATAGGAACTATTGCAATCATAAGTGTAATGGTATTTATTGCGACCAATTGCTATGCGATAGATACCTTTGAACTAGAATTTAAAGTATTAGAAAATAAGAAGAACGAAAAATTTGACCTGTATCTTTTATTACCAGAAGACTATATTAAATTTGCCATTGAAAAAGCAGATTTAATATTAGATTATGAAGGAGCAAGCACCTTAAAGAAAAATCAAATTCCAGGACTTACCAGTAGCAATGCAATCATACAAGACGAGATTTATGAAGAAGATAGCATACAATATGTGCAAATTCGACTAAACAAAGAAAATGACATTTATTCTTTTGACATATTAGAAGATTATCCCAAAATGGATATAAAATACAGAATAAAAAACATGCAAAAAGACTATATTGTACATATCGACAATTTTAAAATCGAAAAAGGAAAATGTGAAATTGAATATGACTATGCAAAAGACACAGTAAAACAGCCCAATAAAAAAGTAATAAATTTTAACATAAAGACCTTATTTATATTACTTCTTATTATTATAATAGTAGGGGCAATTGCCTATAAAAAAGGAAGAAGATAAAAATAAAAGAGAGGATAAGCAAAAAAATGAAAAAAATAGCAATCATTGGAAGTGGAAGCTGGGGAGTAGCACTAGCTACCCATTTAGCCAAATGTGGAAACGAAGTAAAAATCTGGTCTTTTTCAAAAGAAGAAAAAGACCTTATCAATCAAGAAAGAAAATGCAAATTTTTACCAAACTTAAAAATTCATGAAAACATTACCTGTTACAACGACTTTGAAAAAGTAATAAAAGATGCAGAATTTATTTTGCATGTAACGCCATCCAAATTTACGAGAGAAACATTTAAACAATATAAGCAATATGTAGGAAACATACCAGTTATCATTTGCTCTAAAGGCTTTGAAAAAGAGACGAGAAAGACACTAGACGAAGTTATAGTTGATGAATTACCAACTGCTAAAGTAGGCGTTTTATCAGGACCAAGTCATGCAGAAGAAGTATCAGTTGCCATCCCAACCGTTTTAGTAGTAGCCTCTAACCATGACGATATTTTGCAAAAAGTACAAGAAACTTTTATGTGTAGCGAAATGCGAATTTATACATCAAAAGACGTAAAAGGCGTGGAACTTCGGTGGCGCCTTAAAAAATATTATCGCTTTTTGTGCCGGAGTAGCAGCAGGAATTAATCTAGGAGACAACACATTTGCGGCATTAATTACTAGAGGCTTAAGTGAACTTACAAGATTAGGTGTAGCATTAGGCGGAAAACAAGAAACCTTTTATGGCTTAAGCCGGATTAGGTGACTTAATTGTAACTTGTTTAAGTGAACATAGTAGAAACAGAAAAGCCGGTAAGCTAATAGGACAAGGGAAAACCTTAGAAGAAGCAAAAAAAGAAGTAGGAATGGTAATTGAAAGCATTGATAACATAGAAGTTGCTTACCAATTATGTAAGATACATAAAATTGATATGCCGATTGTAGAAACGGTCTATCAAGTAATTTACGAGAATTTATCTCCAAGACAAGCTGTTAAAAATTTAATGACAAGAGATAAAAAAAGTGAATAATTATTTGATAAAAATTCCATACTAAGAGGGACTAAGGGGACGTTCCTTAAAATCCCTGTTTTAGGGAATAGGGGGACACTCCTTAAAATCCGTAATGATTTTTTAGTTTATTAAAGATAGGAGAGAAAAAGAATGGAATTTTTTGATAAATTAGGGAAAAAAGCTTCCCAAGCCTATAAAGTAACTGCTGATAAAACAGAAAAAATAGCCAAAGAAACCAAACTAAAATTTAAAATAGGGGAACTAAAAACACAAATCAATAACATCTATGAAGAAATTGGAAAAAAAGTCTATGAAAAACATATAAGAGAAGAAGATATTTGTATCAAAAAGGACTTAGAAGAACAATGTACCAAAATAGATGTTTTAAGTGACGAGATTGATAGCCTATTAAAAGAATGTTTAACATTAAAGAATAAAAAGCAATGCCATAATTGTTATAAAGAATTAGAAAAAGAAGACAAATTTTGCTCTAATTGTGGAAGCAAGCAAACTGACGAACCATATCAAGAAGTAGAAGTGTTAGAAGAATTGAGAAACATAGAAGTAGATTCTGATAAGGACATGGAAAAGCAAATGGTAATGGAAGAATTAGAGGAGAAAATCGAAAATGTGGACGTGGCAGAACCTAAAAAAGGAAACCAAGAAAAGAAAGTGAGTAAGAAAAAGCAAAAAGAAAAATCAAATTTGGAAAACACCGTACAAATAGAAGCAGACATAGAAAAAGAAGAAGCAGACCAAGAAGCAAAAGAAAACTTAGAAAGAACAGTAGAAATTGAATCAAATGTAAAAATAGAAGAAGGCGACCAAGGAAATAATGGACCAACCTTTACTGAGGAAGACCAAATAGAAGAAGAATAAAGATAAAACTAGGAAGGGGAGAAATAAGCTAGTAAAAAATTTTTAACAAGAAAACTAGCGTAAAAATAAAATGAAATTAGTAGTACAAAGAGTAAAAAATGCAAAAGTAGAAGTAGAAGGAAAAATAACAGGAAACATAGAACAAGGCTTGTTAGTATTATTAGGGATAACCCATGAAGATACGAAGGAAGAAGCCAATTATTTAGTAAAAAAGCTCTGCAATCTACGCGTATTTACAGACGAAAATGGCAAAATGAATTTATCCTTAATAC
>CANRXN010000112.1 GCA_947643945.1 uncultured Clostridium sp. | reverse complement strand
TAATGGAAGAAGTAGATGCTGTAACAGGACCATTAAAAAATTTAAACCTATCTAACGAAATGCTATACAATGTAGGTTCTATCTTAAACGTAGTAGGCAGTGAAAAGATTAGAAAAGTGCAAGACGAATATTTATCAAAAAGTCGATTAAAAATACCACTTTTATTTATGGCAGATGTTATCAATGGTTACCGAACTGTATTCCCTATCCCTTTAGCACAAGGCTGTTCTTGGGACGAAAAAGTAATTTATGAGGCTACCAAAATATCGATAAAAGAAGCAGGGGCAGCAGGAGCTAATGTCAATTTTTCACCTATGGTTGATTTGGTGCGTGACTCAAGATGGGGAAGAGTGATGGAATCAGTAGGAGGAGAGGATCCTTATTTAGGTGAAGTATACGCCAAGACCATGGTAAGAGCTTATCAAGGAGAAGATATTTCCAAATCAGGAAATGCAGCAGCTTGTGTGAAACATTTTGCAGCCTATGGTGCTGTAGAAGGAGGAAGAGATTATAATACGGTAGACATGAGCCAAAGAGAATTTAGGCAATATTATTTACCTGCTTACCAAGCAGCGATTGAACAAGGAGCGGAAATGATAATGACCTCTTTTAATACCATAAATGGCATACCAGCAACGGTTAATCAATGGCTATTACAAGACTTATTAAGAAAAGAATTAGGATTTCAGGGGATTGTGATTTCTGATTATTCAGCCATTGAAGAAACCATTTATCATGGCGTTGCCAAAGATAAAAAAGAAGCAGCTTACAAAGCAATCATGGCAGGAGTAGATATTGACATGATGTCTAATGTATATGCTAACCATTTAAAAGAATTAGTAGAAGAAGGAAGCGTTCCTGAAGAAAAGATAGACCAATCTGTTTTAAGAGTTTTAAACCTAAAGAATAAATTAGGTCTGTTTGAAAATCCATATGGAAATACGGATATAAAAAAAGAGGAAGAAATTTTAAAAAGTAAAGAAAATTTAGAAGTAGCAAGAAAAACAGCATCTGATACCTTTGTTTTATTAAAAAACGAAGAGCAAGTGTTGCCGTTAGCAAAAGACAGTAAAATTGCATTAATTGGACCATATGCAGACAATATTGCAATTCTTCGGGTCATGGTCAATGTTTTCCAACAAAGCTAAAATTCCAACCATAAAAGAAGTATTAGAAGCAAGATTAGGGAAGGAAAACATACGATATGCCAAAGGAAGCGAAATATTAAGGGAAAAAGAAATTAACGAAATCTTAGCAGCAGATGGTGGGAACCTAATACACATTGAAAATGAGGAAGAAAAAGAAAAGCAATTACTACAAGAAGCAATTAAAGTAGCTAAAACAGCAGACATTATTGTTTTAGCCATAGGAGAGCATTATAGGCAAAGTGGGGAAGCTTGCTCAAGAGCCAATATTGAAATTTCTTATATCCAACAAAATCTATTAAACGAACTTGCCAAATTAAATAAGAAAATAATAACCATCTTATTTAATGGAAGACCATTAGTATTAAAAGAAGTAGCTAAAAAAAGTGATGCTTTGTTAGAAGTTTGGTTCCCAGGAACAGAAGGAGCAAATGCAATAGCAGACATCATTTTAGGAAAAGTCAATCCATCCCGGAAAATTAACCATGAGTTTCCCACAAGCAACAGGACAATGTCCAATTTATTACAATCACTATAACACAGGAAGACCACATGTAGAAAATTTTCGTTATGTATCTCGCTATCAAGATATTCCAACGGAGAGTTATTATCCTTTTGGCTATGGATTATCTTACTCTCATTTTGAATATACAAATTTAAAATTAAGCAGTAATAAAATAACACCAAAATCCCCAGTTACTGTTACAGTTCAAGTAAAAAATAATAGCGAGGTAGCAGGAAAAGAAGTGGTGCAACTTTATATCCAAGATTTAGTAGCAAATAGTGTTAGACCGGTTAAAGAATTGAAAGCATTTAAAAAAGTGTATCTTGAGCCTTGGGAGGAAAGGGAAGTTTCTTTTGAAATTACGGTTGATATGCTTGCATTTTGGAATGAAAAGTTAGAGTACAAGCCAGAGGAAGGGGAGTTTAAGGTGGTTGTTGGATCAAATGTAAGGGATACGATTTGTGGGATGTTAGAGTTGGTGGACGATTGTTGCTTATAGTCCAAGTAGTTTAATAGTTTTCAAAAAAGTCTTGAGATATTTCAAGGCTTTTATTAAGTAAACAAGTAAGAAGAAAATTTATCTGTTTTCTTGTTTTTTATTTGCAAAGGAAGTATAATGATTATACATAAAAAGTGGAACATAACTTTTTTGGAAAAAATCTAAATAAAGGAGTAATACATGTTAGAAAAATATATAAAGATAATAAGACCATATGTCATAGAACTTTTTCTTATGGTGGAGCCAATAATATTTTAATGTACAAAGAAGAAATACCGCTTAATAGTCATGAAAGTTATTTTGAAACCAAGGGACATTCTCCATCAACTATCCACCACTTTTATGAAAAATTATTTCGACTTGCTGATAATATGAATACAAAAACAGCAAAAGAACAAGCAATCGTAAGGACTGAATTTATGAAAAAATTTGTAAATGAGTTTTTGGAAGAATGGGAAGGATTAAAATAATTATAATATACGGTATAGAAAGAAGGAAAAATAATGAAAAATGATTACAAATGGAGAATATGATGTAACAAATTCTTTATATCTTATATTTGATAAAATTTTTCAAAATGAAAATGAATTGAAAACCTTTCTAACCAATAAAGAGTATTAGATAGATAAATTACAGATATAAATAAAAACATCTTAAACTACAGCAAATGTAAATTGAGATGTTTTTTCTTATGCCCTTTTAAAGGGTTTGTATAAGACTGTTGTGGTGAGCCAGCAGGGATTCGAACCCCGGACCCCAGGCTTAGAAGGCCTGTGCTCTATCCAACTGAGCTACTGACCCATATATCAAATAACAATAACTATAATAGCACAAAAAATAAACAGTGTCAAGGCAAAACAAGGCAAAAAACAAAAAAAGCAGTAAAAAAATCAAAAAAACGCTAAAAAATAATATGTAAAAAGCCAAAAATCCCAAAAGCAACAAAAGTAACATTAGACAAAAATTCAATCAAACTTTGTTTTAGATGTTTTCCAATCAACCTACCACAAAAAATAGCAATCAAATTACTAAAAACCATACCACAAACAGAACCCAAAATCAAAGGAAGCTTAGAATTAGGGTATTGCAAACCAAGACTCAAAGAAGCCAAAAAAGTCTTATCACCAAGCTCGCCCACCAAAATACAAGAAGCCACCATAATAATGCAATTAAGTTTCAAAGAAGAAAACTTTTGCAAAAAACTAGACTTAGAAGAAGTCATAACATGATTAGAAGAAGCCTCACGAGATTTTTTAGGTAAAAAGCCAATCAAACCAAACAACACAAAAGAAGCATAAGTAAAAATCTTCAAATAAAACTGAAAACCTTCACTAGAAAAACAAGCCACTTGGCTTCCAAACAAAATCGCAAAACCATGACTAAAAAACGTGCCCAAAGCCACACCAAGCAAAATATTTTTAATCCTATTTTTCGTAGAGAAAGACAACACCAAAAGTTGAGTCTTATCACCTAACTCAGCAAAAAACACCAAGGTAAAAGTAATTAAAAAAGGATACAAATATTCCATAACAACACACACCTTTTATAAAATTTATGAAAAACAAAAAAAGATTATAACAAATAGATAAAAAATCAATTTTAAAAGAGGCAAAAGAAACGTCTCTAATTGCCCCCTGCTCTATTGTGAATTTTTTGTGAAATCCTTTACAACTAAAAAAGAAAATGATAAGATGTTAGGGATTTAAAAGATAGAGAAAAAAGGAGGAATTTTTTGTGATAGAAGTTAAAAATGTTACAAAAAAGTATGGAAAAGCAATAGCCGTAGACAACATAAGCTTCACCATTAACGAAGGCGAAATTATCCGGACTGCTTCGGTCCAAATGGAGCAGGAAAAAGTACAACCATGAACATGATAACAGGCTTTATTGAACAAACCGAAGGAGAAATTATAGTAGATGGCTATAATATGTTAAAAAAACCAAAAAAAGCCAAAAAAGAAATAGGATACATGCCAGAAGGAGTGCCATTATATACCGACTTAACAGTTAGAGAATTTGTAACCTACATGGCAGAAATTAAGCAAGTAAACAAAAAAGAAAGAAAAGAAAAAGTACAAAAAATCATAGAACAGACAGGCTTACAAGAGGTACAAAAAAAGCTAGTTAAAAATCTATCAAGAGGATACAAACAAAGAGTTAGTATGGCAGGAGCGTTAGTTGGAGACCCTAAAATATTAATCTTGGACGAGCCAACCGTTGGGTTAGATCCAAAACAAATCATAGAAATTAGAAATCTAATTAAAGAACTAGGAAAAACCCATACCGTTATTTTAAGTTCACACATTTTATCAGAAGTGAGTCAAATTTGTAACAAAGTAATCATTATCAACAAAGGAAAAATTATAGCAGTTGACACACCAAAGAACTTAGAAGATAAAGTGGCTAGCAATAATATCATTTATGTTACGTTAGAAGATCCAGAAGCCAAAATAAAAAGTCTAAAAGATAAAATAAAAGACATCAAAAAA
>CANRXN010000111.1 GCA_947643945.1 uncultured Clostridium sp. | reverse complement strand
GGAAACCCAGCCAGAAGTAAAAGAAATATCCATCATACCAAGAGGGGTAGCAGGTGGTTACACCATGCAAAAAACAGATGAGGATAAATACTATATTTCTAAAACAGAAATGCAAGAAAAACTAATCATGTTATTAGGAGGACGAGCAGCTGAAAAGTTAGTATTAGATGACATTTCAACAGGGGCTAGCAATGACATCGAAGTAGCAACCCAAATTGCAAGAGACATGGTAACCAAATATGGAATGAGTGACATTTTAGGACCAATTGACTTCCAAGGAAAAGAGCCATATGAAATGCAAATGTTTGGAGAAAATATTGGTGATAAAATAGGACAAGAAGTAAAGATATTAATTGATACAGCTTATAATGATGCACAGATGCTACTAAAACAACATAGAGATAAATTAGATATGATTGCACAAGCATTACTACAAAAAGAAAAGATTAATGAAAAAGATTTTAAAATGTTTTTTGAAGAGTAATTTAAAAATGCCAAAGGGACGAACCTTTTTGGCATTTTTTTAATAATACATACTAAGAACCATAATAGCTCCTAGGATAGAATTAATAAGTGTAATAGCGAGTGTGATTGAAGATAAAATAATACCAGCAAGAGAAAAACCATTTTTCTCTGTCTTTCTTGCTAAAATTCCTAAAACAAGACCTGTAATTGTTACAGGATAACCAAATAGTGGAATAAGCCAAGCTATAATACCAACAAGTCCTAATACAAAAGATGCAATAGATTTACCACTAGCTGGTTGTTGTGTTTTGTTTTCTTCCATGATAAATTTCCCCCTTTATTTTTATATTCTAGGAAAGTGATGCCCTGGTGGTATAACTTTCCGTAGAAGATAGTTATGCGGATTATTAGAATTGCTTTGCGATTGCCATCGCTTAGCAATTCTTAAAATCCGTTTTTTATGTTATAGTTAGTATACTAAAATGAGTCCAAAATGTCAATTTTTAATTTTTTTCTAAATTTTTAGTAACTTAAGCAAATTCGTTGTAAAAATTACGATAAGTGTGATATAATCATAGTGGTAATAGGAGACTAGTTATGAAAGATAAGCTTGGAATTGTTATAGACAAAGAAGATATAGAAATAAAATGTTGCAAGAAAAGTTTCCTAATAAAAATGCGGAACAATATTTTAAAGAATACTATTATGAAATACTAAATTGGATTAGTAAGACGAATAGGCAAATAATATGGGGTTTAGAGGGACAGCATATATATAGATTTTTAAAATTACAGGATATAAAAGGTAAGTTAATTGTAAAAAGGACAAGCTTAATAAATTGTTGGAATTTGTAAAAGAGATTAATAAAGGTGAGGAGAAAAGCAATGGATAAAGATTAAAAAAATAATAGAAGAGACAAAATAAGAAATGACAGCGAAGAACTTAAGAAAGAAGGTGTAGGTATGACAATTAGAGAAGCAATTGGAAAAGGAAGCATAAAACTAAAAATGAAAAACATAGACAGTCCGAAGCTAAAAGCCAGAATGTTAATGCAATTCATGTTAGGAAAAACCAGACAATACATTTTAGTCTATGACGAAACCAACTTAAGCAAAAGCCAAGAAGAACAATACTTCAAAAACATAGAAAAACTAGTACAAGGAATCCCATTGCAACATATCACAAACCAGCAAGAATTCATGAAAATGAATTTCTATGTCAATAAAAATGTACTAATTCCTAGACAAGACACCGAAACCTTAGTAGAAGAAGTAATCCGGAATAGCAAAAAAAATCAATGCAAAAAAAATACTAGACCTAGGTACAGGAAGCGGAGCAATTGCCATATCACTTGCCAAATACATAGAAAAAAGCCAAATAACAGCAACAGACATAAGCAATAAAGCGCTAGAAATAGCTAAAAAAAATGCAAAAACAAATGAAGTAGAAAATCAAATTGTATTTTTAGAAGCGGACCTTTTTAAAGGTTTGCCTAAAGAAAAATATGACATGATAATATCCAACCCACCTTACATCAAAAAAGAAATCATAAAAACCTTAGACGAAGAAGTAAAACAAGAGCCACTAATAGCTTTAGATGGTGGATGGGATGGCTTAGACTTTTATCGAAAAATAATCCGGAACAGCTTGTGAATACTTAAAATATGGAGGATATTTATGCTTAGAAATTGGCTATGACCAAAAAATAGATGTCATAGAACTAATAGAGCAAGAAGAAAAATATGTGGACACCTATGGTAAAAAAGATTTATATGGAAACGATAGAGTGATAATTACAAAAGTAGGAGATAGAGATTAGGTAGGCAGGGATTAGGGGGGATTAGGGGGACGTTCCCCTAATCCCTGCCTGATTGAAAGGAGCGTTATTTAAAATGTCTTTTTCTTCCAATATAAAACAAGAATTAAATAAAAACAGTAATTTAAGTAACAAAGAAATGGTAAGAAATGAACTATTAGGATATTTAATAGCAGGAAATACAAAAGTAATAAAAAATAAAGAAGTGAGCTTTTCAACAGAAAGTGACTATAATATTAATCGATTTTCAAAACTTTTAGCCAATTTAGATATCAACCACAAAATAGATGTATCACGGAAAAACCTTTGTAATTACGATAAAAATAAAGGACATAAAAAATCTGTTTTTAATTGAAAAAGAGCAAATACAGCTACAGTTAAAAGCGGAAGAAAAAGAAGAGAACAAAAAGGCAATTGTAAGAGGAGCCTTTATGGGAGCAGGTTCTATCAACAATCCCCAAAAAGAATATCATTTAGAAATAACTTTAAGTAACAAAGAAAATAGAAAAGCCATGATGGAATTATTAAAAAGTTTGGAAATTCAAGTAAAAACACTTGATTTAGCTATCTACCTTAAAGATGGAGAGGAAATTTCAAGGTTTCTAGCTCTAATTGGAGCAGCAAAAGCTGTGATGGAATTTGAAGATATTAGAATTCAAAAAGAAATGAGAGGAAGAGTGAATCGACTAGTAAACTGCGAAACAGCGAATTTAAATAAAACTATCAATGCTTCGATTGAACAAATTGCAGCAATCAAAAAATTACAAGAAACCGGTAAACTACAAAAATTAGACGACAATTTAAAAGAAATAGCCATTTTAAGATTGGAAAATCCAGACATGTCATTACTAGAATTAGGGAAAAAATTGAATGAGCCACTAGGAAAATCGGGTGTAAATTATCGCTTAAAAAAGATAATGGAAATAGCTAAGGAGGAGACATGAAGGTAGAAGAAATAGGAATTTATATCCATATACCATTTTGCAAAAGTAAATGCTATTATTGTGATTTTACTTCATATACAGATTGTAAAAAAACGGTAATGGAAGCATACATGCAAAACGTAATAAAAGAAATGGCGACTTATGATTTCAGTAAATATAATGTCACAACCATTTATATAGGAGGAGGAACACCTTCTTTTATTCCTGAAAGCTATATTGAACAACTATTAGAAGAACTAAAGCAAAGATTAGAGGAGAACCAAACCAAATGGGAAAAAATAGAAATTACAATTGAAATGAATCCAGGAACAATCACTAGTAAAAAGTTAGAAGCCTATCAACTAGCAGGTGTCAATAGAATCAGTATTGGCTTACAGACTACGAATGATAAATTACTAAAACAAATAGGAAGAATTCATAATTATCAAGAGTTTCAAGAAGCTTATCAAGAGGTAAAAAAAGCAGGTTTTGAAAACATCAATGTAGATTTTATGATAGGCTTGCCAAATCAAACGATTGAAGATATTAAAGATAGTTTAGAAGAGATACAAAAATTGGAGCCAACCCATGTAAGTGTGTATTCTTTGATTGTAGAAGAGGGAACCAAAATAGATGCCATGATACAAAGTGGAAAATTAATATTACCAGACGAAGACTTAGAAAGGCAAATGTATTGGTATGTAAGAAACAAGTTACAACTAAAAGGTTACGAACATTATGAAATTTCAAACTTTGCTAAAGTAGGGAAAAAATCAAAACACAATTTGAACTGCTGGGAACAAAAGCAATATATAGGATTAGGAGCAACGGCACATTCTTATTTAAATAATGTTCGCTATTCTAATTCTGGCTTTACAAAAGAAGGTACATGGGATTTTAAAGATAAAAGAATAGAAGAAAAACAAACGCTAGCGGACAAGAAAAAAGAATATATGCTACTTGGCTTAAGAAAAATAGAGGGGGTTAGGATAAGTGAATTTAAAGAAAAATTTGTAGATAATCCTATTTTTTTGTTTCGAGAGGAGTTAGAAAAATTAGTAAAAGAAGGATTGCTTGGAATAGATGGTGATAGGATTTTTTTAACGAATCGAGGTATTGATGTGGCAAATTTGGTGTGGGAAGAATTTGTGTGAAATACTAGATCCTAAAAGAATTAAGCAAAATTAAATTAATTTTAAATGTCAAAAAATGTCGAAAATTGCGATGAAAAGTGAGTTAGAAAGTATTGCAATTTTCGATATTTTGTGAATTATTAGTTCGATTTCGAAAATTCAAGATTTTTAAATCAAAAATAAATCCAAAAAGGAAAACAAAAAAATAAAAATGAAGGGAGGTACAGCTCTTTACAAAAGACAAATCGAAACAAATGCAAAATATAAAAATTTACTAATTAGGTATTGCAAAAAAAGCAAAAACCAATTA
>CANRXN010000110.1 GCA_947643945.1 uncultured Clostridium sp. | reverse complement strand
GATATCTTTCATATTAACAACTATTTCTTCATTGATTCAAATGGCTTCTGCTCCTGCTGCTTTTAAGGCATTTACAATAATTAGTAAACTATCTGCTTTGATTTTTCCCACTTCATTATCTTCTGCTTCTTTTAAAACAACTTGAAGGGGGTCTCCTTCTACATCTGTTTTTCCTAGCGTTCGATTAACTTGTTCTAACTCGGCATCTACTATTTTTTCAGTTTCTTCGTTGGATTCTTGTGTTTTTTTATATTCTTCTAACATATTTTGGGTTTCTTCATACTTTTTTTCTGTTTCTTCATACTTTTGCTTCCAATTAGCAAGCTCTGTTCTAAGCTCTGTTTCTCTCATGTTTTCAATTTCTGTTATATTGGTTTGATTGACAATTTTAAATTGCATACACATAACAGCAATTAGAGCAAAACAGGCCAAGCTAATGGCAACTGCCATTGTGACTTTCCCTTTTTTTATACTATCTTTCATTTTTAATCACATTCCTTCCTAAATCGCACAAATCTGGTTGAAAAAGAATTAAATTTTTCTATTTTGAATTTTGCATATATTTATAGGTAATAACCCCTGTGTACTTTGGTATAGTAATACGATTTGATTTTTTTAGTTCCACGCCTACACTAGCCTCTTTTAAAATCTCTAAGTACCCTCCTTGTCTTGATAGAGCCGATAGTTGTTCTGGTAAGCCAATGGCTTTAATTTCAAAAGGGGCTCCTACTTTTTCTCCATTGATTTCTATAATGTTTCCACCACAGGAAATGCTAGTAGTTGGTACGATTCTTTGGTTATTAATAGATATGGCCTCTGCTCCCGCATTTTTTAATTCATTGATAACACTTAAAACATCAGCATCATGTACAATTAGATCACTGGCATTTAAAACGGTACTTGGATCTTTTTTTCCATCACTTAGGGTAACAATTACGCCTGGACCTGTTACTTCTGTCATTCCTATCATTTTGTTTCCTTGCTTAATGTCATTTTCTTTTTGTTCTAGGTCACCATTGTTTTGAGTGGCATTTTGTCTTTGGCTTTCTAGTTCTTTTTCTACTTTTTCTAAGTCTTTGTATTTATTGTCATACTTTTCTTTGTATCTTAAAACTTCTGCTCTTAATTCGTCGTTTTGGCTGTTACTTCTTCCTACAATGGAATTAGAGCCTGTTACGGTTTTCATTTGTATGCAAATTCCTAGTGTTAAGGCAAAACACATAAAACCCAACACCATTCCTACGGTCGTTTTGTTCTTCATTTTCCTCCTCCTTCTTCTTTTTATAGATTTAAACTTTCTTTAAAATACACTTTAAATTTTTGGTTCACATCGCCATTGGCAAAGATTTCTCCTGCTTTACCCTTTTCTTGTTCTATGATGGCATTTACATATAATAGCTTATTACTTAAATTAGTACTATCTCCTAAATAGACTCTTTTTTTCTCTTCTTCAAAATAGATGCTATAGTTGTTTTTATCATGAATATCTATGCTAGTTGCTTTACTGTCTAGTTCGTATTCTTTTATTACACTCATTATTTTCATAACATCTTCTATTTTTTCTATATCTTCTTGGTTTAGACGATTTTTTTCTACTACTTGTTCTTCTGGTGTTCCAATTCCTTGTAGGATTAATTTTTGTTTGCTGTCTTCTGCAATTTCTAGTATATAGCCTTGTTTTCCAATGTAGGCATATTTTCCTAAAAATTCTGCACTATAGTAGTGTGTTCTTTCTTCTACTTCTATTTGAATGGTACTTGGAATTTTTCTATGTATTTTTGCTTTTTTAATGTAGGCATTTTCTTCGATTTTATTTGCTACTTGTCCTCCCCAAAAGCGAAAAATATTTTCTTCTGGCTTTAACCCGAGATAAACTAATAATGGTTTCACTACTTACTTGGCTGTTTCCTACCACTTGGATATCTTTTATATTAAAAATAGGAGAAATCATGGCAAAAGTTATTCCACCTGCTAAAATACCTAATATTAAAATGATTTTTAAGGCTAACTTGATTTTTTTGTTTCTTCTTTGTCTTCTTTTTTCTTTTTCACTTATTTTTCTCTTTCGTACTTGTTCTTGTTTTATTTTATTTCTGTTCGTCATTTTGATAACGTCTTCTGCATCCAAATCAAAGCTTTCCTGCCTTTTTGCTTTATTTTCTTTGATTCTTTTTTCTCTTTCTTTTGCCTTTCTTTTCTTTAATCGTTCTTCAAATTCTTTGTCATAAGCTTGTCCATAATCTTGGAACGGATCTCTTACCATCTTCTCTCCTCCTTGCGAAAGCTGTTACGAAATCTAACTTCCGCCATAATTATCTTCTACGGAAAGTTATCATACCATGATAACTTTCCTAGAATATAAAAAATATAATAAATCTAAAAATACATTCACCTATAAATTTTTAATTAACACACTTTATATCTACCCCTAAATTTCTCAACTTTTGGTCAAATCTCTCATAGCCCCTTAAAATATATTCTATATTTTCCACTTTTGTTGTACCCTTTGCTACTATTCCTGCCATCACTAGTGAAGCTCCACCTCTTAAGTCAGTTGCTTTTACATTGGCACCATATAACCTTCTTACCCCTTTTACTACAGCTGTTTTTCCTTCTACGGTAATTTTAGCTCCCATGCGAATTAGCTCTTGGGTATATTTGTAACGGTTTTCAAATAAATTTTCTACAATCATAGAGGTTCCTTTTGCTATTGTTAAGCTTGTGGCAAATATCGATTGCATATCGGTTGGAAAGCCTGGATAAGGCATTGTTTTTATATTAACTGCTTTTAGTTTTTTAGGTGCTACTATTTCTATTTTGTTTTTAGCTAGTTCTAACTTACACCCAGCTTCTTCTAACTTGTGAATCACTGGTGTTATGTGGCTTGGATTTACTTCCTTTACTCTAATATGACCACCTGCAATGGCTGCCATACATAAAAAGGTTCCTGTTTCAATTCTGTCTGGCATAACATTATAGCTAACATCTTTTAGTTTTTTGACGCCTTCGATTTCTATTATTCCTGTTCCTGCTCCTTTGATTTTTGCTCCCATTTTGTTTAATAGGTTTTGTAAATCGATTATTTCTGGTTCTCTTGCAGCATTTGTTATGGTTGTTTTTCCGCACTGCTAAGCATGCTGCCAAGATTGCATTTTCAGTTGCTCCGAACACTTGGAAAGTCTAAGTCGATTTTTTCTCCTACTATTTTATCACAAGTGCAGGTAATATTTCCATAGTTTTTGTTAATATTTATTCCTAATTTTTCAAATGCTTTTAAATGTAAGTCAATTGGTCTTGTTCCTATGTCACATCCTCCAGGATAGGAAAAGGTTACTTTTCCATATCTTCCTACTAAAGCACCAACAAAAATAACAGAGGATCTCATTTGCCTCATTAAGTCTTCTGGTATTTCGTATTTTGTGATTTTACTAGTGTCTATTATGATTTTGTTTTTCTTTTTTATAACTTCTGCTCCTAGTTTTTTTAAGATTTCATACATCATTTGCGTGTCATGTATGTTTGGTACGTTGTATAGTGTGGTTTTTCCTTGGTTTAGGATACTTGCTGCTATGATTGGCAAGGAGGCATTTTTGGAGCCTGATATGGTAACTTCTCCTTCTAGCTTTTTTCCTCCTTTGATTATGTATTCTGCCATTTTTTCTCCACCTTTCTTTTTTATTTGCTATATATTATGTTTTCTTTACGTAAAAGGTGAATTTTAAAAAGAACCGCTTGAGACGATTCTTTATCAAATATTTATCTTTCCTTATTTTTAAGAAGGGATATGCAACTTTTCATCTCCCTTTTTTCTATTTGTAAGCTTCCGGCTGTGCCTGAGGATAATTACTTTATTTAAAAATATATTCCTTTCCAACTTCTGTAATGGAAACCTTTATATTTTCTTGTAAATCATTTATAAATTTATCGCATACGTCATTTGCTGTACAATGTGCTAATATGACTTCTTCTACGTTATTTTTCATATACTCAATAACTTTATTTGTATTTTCGTCTACTTGCCTTAAATGAAATCCACCTATTACAGCTAATACTCTATTATTGTTTGTAACTTCTTTTGCATGTTCAACTATATTACATATTCCACTATGGCTACAACCTGCAATTACAATGATGCCCTTTGGCGTATTAATAACCATTCCAGAATCATCTAATACTTCGTCATTTTGCCCATTTTCTAATACCCACTTTGTAAGAACAATTGGATATTTTCTTTTGATTTCTCCTAAATAATATGTATTTTGATTAATTTTATATGGTTCTTTTGTAAAATGTACTTTATACTTATTTTCTAGTTCTTCCTTAGTAAGTTGAATTCCTGAATAGTGTGAGTGGTCATCCTTCCACCATCTTTTTAATACGCAATTTGGATGAGCTATCAATTCTGCTTGATTATTAAAGTATTTAAGCCCATCGCCATGGTCGTAGTGTCCGTGACTTAATACGATAGTATCTACTTGATTTAAATCTACTCCTAATTTTTCTGCATTATTTTTAAATTTCTCAGTTGGTCCTGCATCAAATAGAATTTTATTGCTTTCTACTTCTATGTAGGCTGAAAAACCATCGTCATTTTCAAATTTATTCGTATTGGAATTTCTTGTGTCATTTAGAATAACTATTTTTATCATTTCCTCTTTTTGTTCCATATTCTTATTCCTCCTATAATTAATT
>CANRXN010000109.1 GCA_947643945.1 uncultured Clostridium sp. | reverse complement strand
TGGGAATTCCCCCATGGACGAAAAGATAGGAACCCATATCCAGAATGGTGGGAATCTCAAGAAAAAAAAGAAGAATGGGTAAACAAAAGAAGGCAAGAGTGGCAAGAAGAAACTTTAAATATTGAAAAAAGAATAAGAGAAGAACAAGAAAAAAGAAGAACGAAAAGACTAATAATTAAAGAGAATGAACTAACTTATTCTAGCAAAGCACGTTTGGAATATGCACATATTCCAGAAGGAGCAATAACAAAAGAAGAACACCAGTCTTGCCAGCAATATGTAGAATATAATAGGACTGAATGGGGAAAAGATGAAGACAGAAGAACACACCAAGATATACATAATATTTTAAGACATTGGACAGAAGACATATATGATATTTTAAAAACATTAGTGGAAATAGAAGAAACAGACACTAAAGCTTATACAAATTTATGGCTTAGAACCAGACAAAATAGAGCTAAAAATGGAACAATACAAGGAATATCAAAAGAGGAAATAGAAAGAATAAATCATGCTTGTGAAAGAATAAGAAGAATAAGATTAGAAGCTGAAAAGCAAGAAGAATTCGAAATTTAGTAGGTACAAAAATGCAATTCAATTTTTTGATAAAATTTTACATATAGGGTTGACAAATAAAAATACTTGATATATAATCCTCTTAAATGGAGGTGAAAAAATGGAAACAATTTTAAAAACCATTTTAGAAGAGGTACGAAATACAAAAGCAGAACTGCATGAAGAAATGCAAGACATGAAGCAAGAACTACGTGGAGAAATGCAAGACATGAAGCAAGAACTACGTGGAGAAATGCAAGACATGAAACAAGAAATATGTGAAGAAATGGACAGAAAACTAGAAGAAACAAAGCAAGAATTACGACAAGAAATGGATGATAAGTTAGCTAAGCAAAGCAAAGAAATAGCACAAGAATTTAACCAAATTGCAATCTTGCAAGAAAGAAAAGACAACAGGTTAGAAGCCAAAATAGACAAATCACTAGAAATGCAAACAGAAATGTTAAAAGACATAAAAGAAATGAAAATAGAACTAAAAGAACACGAGTACAGAATATCTAAATTAGAATATGAACAGGATGAAATGAAAACGAAATTAGAAAAGGTAAGTTGATATATTTTTGATATATCAACTTTTTTAATAGCATACTTATATACAAAAGCAAAAAAACATGATACAATAGAAAGCAAAGAAAAAAGCAAAAAAACAAGGAGAGTGCAAAAATGAAGAAAAAAAGAATCTTAACAGGAGACAGACCAACAGGAAAACTACACATAGGACACTACTTTGGTTCCCTGCAAAAAAGAGTAGAATTACAAAACAGTGGAGAATATGATCCATACATATTAATTGCAGACGTGCAAGCATTAACCGACAACTTTAACAATCCAGAAAAAGTAAGAAAAAACGTAAGAGAAGTAGCAATCGACTATTTATCTGTTGGAATTGACCCTAAAAAGACCACAATCTATGTACAATCTATGATACCAGAGGTAGCAGAACTAACCATATTTTATTCAAATCTAGTAACTATTGCAAGACTTGAAAGAAATCCAACCGTAAAAACCGAAATTGCACAAAAAAGAGAAATCTTTGGAGAAAGTGTAACCTATGGTTTTTTAGGATATCCTGTTAGCCAAGCAGCAGACATAACAGCCTTTGAAGGAAAATATGTACCAGTAGGAGAAGACCAATTACCATTAATTGAGCAGGCAAGAGAAATCGTAAGAAAATTTAACAGCATCTATGGCGAAGTATTAATTGAGCCAGAAGCAGTATTATCCAGTGGAAAAAGAATCAAAGGATTAGACGGAAACGAAAAAATGGGAAAATCATTAGGAAATGCCATTTACCTAGGAGATACAGAAGAAGACATTACCAAAAAAGTAATGAGTGCTGTAACTGATCCAAATCGTATAAAAAAAGACGATTTAGGAAATCCTGATATATGTATGGTAGCCTATTATCACAATTTATTTAGTAATAAAGAAGAAATAAAAACTGTATGCGAAGAATGTAAGGCGGGAAAACGAGGATGTGTAGCTTGCAAAAAACAACTTGCTCAAAATATCATAGAAGAATTGCGACCAATTCGTGAAAAGAGAGCCTACTATGAAGCACATCCAGAAGAAGTAGACAAAATCTTAATAGAAGGAACGAAAAAAGCGCAAGAAATAGCAAAACAAACCATGAAAAAAGTAAAACAAGCAATGAAACTAGACTATTTCGAATAATGCTTTTGGGGACGGAGGAAAAAATCATGTTTATAGATTACACAAAAATAATCATAAAATCGGGAGACGGAGGAAATGGAGCCGTAACTTTCCGTAGAGAAAAATATGTAGCAGCTGGCCGGACCTGATGGAGGAGATGGAGGAAATGGGGGAAGCATTTACTTTCAAGTTGATAAAGACAAAAACACCTTAATTGATTTTCGTTACAACAAAAAATTCAAAGCCTCCAATGGAGCAAACGGAAGTGGCAGTCATTGTAATGGAAAATATGGAGAAGACTTATACATTAAAGTACCAATAGGAACCGTAATAAAAGACGTCGAAACAGGAAAAATAGTAGCCGATTTGATGGCACCAAATCAAACCGAACTTGTTTTAAAAGGAGGACGTGGCGGAAGAGGAAATTCTCATTTCAAAACAGCTACAAGACAAGCCCCACAATTTGCAGAAGATGGGGAAAAGGGAGACGAAAAAGAAATTATTTTGGAATTAAAATTACTAGCAGATGTACGGATTGCTAGGTTTCCCTAATGTGGGAAAATCTACCTTCTTAAAAAGTGTAACAGATGCCAAACCTAAAATTGCAAACTATCATTTTACAACTTTAGAGCCAAACTTAGGAGTTGTAAAAACCAAAAATGGTGATGGCTTTGTCATAGCAGACATTCCAGGAATTATAGAAGGGGCAAGTGAAGGTGTAGGGCTTCGGAATTCAATTTTTAAGACATGTAGAAAGAACGAGACTATTGCTACATTTTTTAGACATATCACGGACAAGAAGGAAGAAATCCTGTAGAAGATTTTTATGCCATCAATAAAGAACTAAAAAAATATAGCGAAAAACTATCTACCCGTAAGCAAATTATCGTAGCAAATAAAGTTGATATTATGGGAGACGACACACTGTTAAAACAAGTAGAAGAATTGGCAAAAAAAGAACACTTAGAAATCTTTAAAATATCAGCAGCAACGAAAGACGGAGTGCAAGAATTAATCGATTTTGTAGAAAAAACATTAAAGACATTACCAAAAGAAGAATTGTTTGATATCGAGGAAAGAAAAATTTATACATTAGAAGAAAAACAAGACCAATGGAGTATCAAAGAAGAAAATGGCGTATTTATCGTTTCTGGAAAAGCAGTAGAAAGATTGATGGGAAGAGTTAATATTGAAGATAATGAGTCAATGCACTATTTACAAAAGAGTTTGAAAAATCTAGGAATTGATCAAAAGTTAAAAGAAATGGGAGTTTGTGAAGGCGATACTGTAATTTTAGCTGATTGGGAGCTAGAATGGTACGAGTAGTTGGCTAGTGACCCAACGGTTCCGGGTTTAAATGGGGACATTGATTAAAATGTCCCCATTTAAACCCGGAACCGTTGGGTCGTTGGGTCGTGGGTCGAAAAACAGGGATTTTAAGGAACGTCCCTAAAATCCCTTTCTCATAATAATTGCACTTTTATCTTGATAATAATTTTTTCGAACCGAAATTGGTTCAAACCCGGAACTTTTTATACAAATGTATCGCAGGATAATTTTCCTCCATTACTTCTAACGTTAAGGTAGAAATATTACGTTCCTTGGCAAGTTCAATCAATTTTTTTAGTAGCAAACTACCAATTCCCTGATTTCGAAAATCTTTTTTTACTACAATATTCATAACATCCGCTTGGTTAATTACATTCTTAATACCAGCAAAACCTACTATTTCGTCATTTAATTTAGCAACCAGATAGGTGGAATTTTCGAATTTTAATTCTTCTTCTAAAACAGAAGGTTTCCAAAATGCATCAAAATCAGTTACTAAGATAGACGAAATTTGTTCCAAATCTTGTAAAGTCATAGGAAGAATCTTAACAGCTTTTGATTTTTCCTCTAGCTGTCTTTGGGCTTGCGGTTTTTTTAGGTATAAAGGTAAAAGTTCTTCTTGCTTTTTTTCTTGAAATTTAGTAAAGCCTGCCAAACCAAGGTAATAGGAGTTTAAAACATTATTTTTAGAAAGTGCTAAAATACCGTTTTTAAATTTATCCCTAATAGCGTTATGATAAATCCTAGTAGCATCGCCAATAAAAGTGATAGCAAAATCTGGGAAAAGAGTTTTTTGTCTAGCAATTGCTTCTAAAGCATTTTCGATGGTATCTGCTGTTGGCTTGATAATTTCTTCATAACAAGATGCTTTTAATTGGTACATAGCAAAATAACAATTATCATTTTTACAATCTATCATACTTACAATCAAACCTTCTTGTGAGATGGAATAGGCAAGGGTTTCCAAAGAATTAATACCAATAGCTAAAATTCCTAAACTATCGCCAAAAGCTTTCATAGTGGCAATACCAATTCGAATACCAGTAAAAGAGCCGAGGACCTTTATCACATACTAATAAATCCATGTCTTTTAACTTTAAATTAGCTTTTTGAAAAGCTTGTTCTATCATTGGCATTAATTGG
>CANRXN010000108.1 GCA_947643945.1 uncultured Clostridium sp. | reverse complement strand
ATGCAATGTGAAATAAGAACCGTCCCCAATTGCACATTGCACACTTACGCAAATAAGCAAAACAAGAAAAAGCCAACAAAAAAGACATAAATGTAACAAAAATGTAGCCAAAACTTAACAATAAAGCAAACAACTTTTAGTAAGCCTAAAGCCGTAAAAGCTAAGGCAATAAATCAAGGAAAACATGGGGAAATAGGCAAAAATTACTATTGAAATTCGGCTTAAAACAAAATAAAATATAATTAGTGGAATTATATAAAAAGCCAAGAAAGGACATGAAAAAATATGAAAGAAAAAATCCTAAAAACAATCATAATTGTCGGAATGATACTAAGCATAACAATTGCGCATGTGTTAGTGTTAGCAAGTGAAGCAATCAGTTATGCATTTCAAGACATGGGAAAAGAAAATGTGCAATTTAAAAGTTACTTCCAAACAGAAGAAGGAAAAACACAAGAAATAGAAGAACCAATCAACAGCCAAGATATTAAACTCCAAGTAGAAGTAGAAGTTAAAAATCAAGGATATTTAAGTGGAAAAATAGAACTAGAAAACAATAACTTTAAATTCAAACAAGAGCAAATAGAAGGAATAGAAAAAATAACAGACCGCGAAATAACCTTAAAACAAATAAATAGCAAAGAAAAAGTAAAATTCCAAATAGGGCTAGAAGTTAATTTAGGAAATAAAATAGATTTAAATACCTTCAATCAAGAAAACAAAATTACCTTAAAAGGAAGCTATAACAATGGATCTAATGAACAAACTGGAATAAACCAAGAGCAAAGCTTTAAGGTTATATTAAGTGCACCTAAAACAGAAGAAGGAAAAGACAAAAGCCAATTAGATGCACAAATCATAACAAACAAAATTTATGAAATAGAAGGACAAAACAAAAGAATTGTACAACTAAAATTAAAAAGTGGACTAGAAGAAAATGATTACCCAATAAAAGAAACCAACCTAAGATTAGAAGCACCAAAAGGAGTTCAAAAAGTACAAGTACTAGACAGAGGAACGTTAGCCACAAATGGAAATGAAGAAGGCAAAAACACAAAAGAAACCTTACAAAGGAAAGCAAACCAAGAAAACCTAACAATAAAAATTACAAACCCAGAAAAAGAAGGAAAAATAAGCTACGAAAAACAAAGCAAAGACACAATAATTGTAACGTATGTTTATCCAGAAGAAGAAAATGTAAAAGACCAAGAAATAAAAATAACAAGCAATATTACATTATATGATAACCAACAAACCAACATCGAAAAGCAAGTAACAACAAAAATAGAAGAAGAAAAAGAAAATATAATAGATTACAAAATTATAAACCAAGCTGAGCTATATAAAGGAAAAATGTATGCTAACGAAGAGCAAGACTACAAAACCATGAGTAAGCTAGACATTCGTTACCCACGGAATAGAAAACCACATTGTATTACAAGAAGGAGCTAGCAACTACCAAAAAGTGTCCCAAACAAACCCGGAACCAGTGGGGATGTCCCAAATAAACCCGGAACCAGTGGGGACGGAAGCTAATACAGCTTATCAAAAAACGATACTAGACAAAGAAGAATTACTAAGAGTTTTAGGAGATGAAGGCGAACTAGTTATCAAAAAAGTAGATGGAACCGAAATTAAGAAAATAAACAAACAAAATATAAAAGAAGATGAAAAAATCATAACCATTAACTACGAAGAACTACAAAAAGAGATTGTAATAGAAATAAACCAAGCTAAAAAAACAGGAACCATAAATATCATGCACGAAAAGGTAATCTTACCAGAATACAAACAAAGAAATGAAGTAAAACAGTTAGAAAAATTAGTCACAATAGGAACTTTAAAACAAACAAACCAAATAGAAGAAAAGGAAAAACAAGCAATAACAACCTTACAAGAAACTGTAACAAAAGCAGAAACAACAATAAATAATAATAAACTAGTGGCAGGAAAAACAAATCAAAATGTAGAAATAAAGACCACACTAGTAACCAACAAAAATAAATATGATCTATACAAAAATCCATGCTTAGAAGTAGAATTTCCAGAAAAAGTTCAAAAAGTGGATATTAAAAATGTAAGTTTACTATATGGAGAAGGATTAATAAAAGAAAACGAAGAAATATATCAAAATGCAGAAGGAAAAATAGTAGCAAAAATTAGTTTAGTAGGAGAACAAGCTAATTACAGCAATACAGATTTAGTAGAAGGGGCAAATATCATTTTAAATTGCGATGTTACTGTAGACCAACTAGAACAAAATGAAAAGGATGAAATACAAATAAAATATACGAGTCAGCAAGACGGTATACAATATGAAAATGATGGAATTTGTAAAGCAGAAGTAAATTATATTGTAACAGAAGAAAGCAAAATACAAATGAAAAATGAACAAATTATGAAAGCAAATGAGGCTGAGCAATCAGGAGCGCCAATTACCGTAACCAAAACAATTTCAGCAGGTAATGATAAAGATATTTATGAAGGACAAGTACAAAAATATACCATAAAAATAAAAAATAATACAAATCAAGAAATCAGAGGAATTACAGTAACAGATCAAATTCCAGAAGAATTAACCTATGTGGCAGCCATTATAGACAAAGGATTTTACAATGAATACAAAGAAGATATGGCTATTACTAAATATGCTCCAGAAAAAATAGAAACCTTAGGAGCACAAGAAGAAATAAACTTATTCTATTACGTTAGGGTAAAACAAGAAAAAAGTAATACCGAAAAAACAGTAGGAACGAAGGCAACAGTGATTATAGAAGGTGACGAAACAGTATATGAAAGTAATCTAATAAAAAACACAATTAAAGAAAGCAAATTTC
The DNA here is from genome assembly GCA_947643945.1 of uncultured Clostridium sp. Taxonomy (GTDB): domain Bacteria; phylum Bacillota; class Clostridia; order TANB77; family CAG-508; genus CAG-269. The sequence goes on along the minus strand of CANRXN010000108.1, from coordinate 1,887 downwards.
AAATTGATATGATTACAAGAGTAAGTGCAGATGAAAGTTATCAAAAAGGAAGCGGTATAGATTATAAAATTGTAGTAAAAAATATAGCAAATGAAACCTCAAAAAACACCCTAGTAAGCACGATACTACCAAAAGGAGTTAGCTATTTAAAAGGATGTGATATGTTATACGAAGAAGAATATGAACACTATTATCCAAATGATACAGAAAGTAAAAAAGAGGCACAGTATGACAAAACCACAGACACAGTAACATGGGAAATAGGAGACCTAAAACCAGGAGAGGAAAAAGCGGTTTATTTAATGATAGAATTGCAAGAAGTTAATACAGAGGCAATAAAAGTGGCAACACAAGCTATGGTAAAAGCAGAAGGGACTGGAAGCTACAAATCTAATATAGAAGAAATAAATCAAGCCCCTACAGCAACTTGTACTATCACCAAAGAAACAAATTTAACAGACAAATATGTATATGAGGAAACGGAATTTGAGTATATTTTAACAGTAAAAAATACAGGAAAACAACAATTAATGGCAACTCTTATAGATGAAATACCAGAAGGATTATATGTAAAAGAAATTAATTATACACAAGGAGAAGAAACTTATAAACTAAAGAGCAGTGAAGTATCTATACCATGTAGATTAGAAGCAGGAAAAACAATGGTTGCAAGAATTTTAGTACAATCCAATGAATTACCAAGTGGAACAACTGAACTAGAAGTTAAAAATAAAGCCATATTAGAAGAAAGTACATTAGGAACAATTGAATCAAATGAAGTTACAACTATCATAAAAAAAGATCCAAATAATAAAGATGAAGAGCAAGAAGGAAACGAAGAGGAAAATAAAGACAACAATAGGAATCAATATATGATATCTGGAACAGCGTGGATCGATGAGAACCAAAATGGTATAAAAGATAGTATAGAAGAAATGTTAGCAGGGGTACCAATTACATTATATGGTGAAGATGGGAAAATAGCAAAAGATAGTGATGGAAATGAAATAACAGCTACAACAAGTAATGATGGAAGTTATACATTAAGTAATATAAACAAAGGAAACTATGTAGTTGTTTTCCAATACGATAATACAAATTACACACTAACAGAATATGAAAAATCAGGAGTAGAAGAAGAAAGAAACTCTAATGTAACAGCAACAAAAGTAAATGGAAAAATGGTTGCCGTTACAGATACAATAGAGATTACTAATAAAGATATAGAAAACATAAATATGGGTGTAATACGAAGTCAAAAATTTGACTTACGATTAAACAAGTACATTACCAATATAAGTGTCCAAAATGGCACCAATACAAAACAATATTCTTACAACAATGCTGATTTTGCCAAAATAGAAATCGACAGAAAAACAGTAAATGATACGAATATAACAATAGAATACAAAATTAGTGTAACCAATGAGGGAGAAATACCAGGATATGCAGAACAAATTATAGACTATCTTCCAGAAGACTTACAAGTAGATCCTAGCTTAAATGAAGACTGGGAAGAAGAGGATGGCAAGCTAGTTAGCACTAGTTTGGCAGAAGAAATTTTAAACCCAGGGGAAACAAAAGAACTAAGCTTAATTGTAAATAAACAATTAACAGAAGATAATTTAGGAACCATAACTAATACAGCAGAAATTGCAGAAGACTATAATGAAAATTCTGTAGGAGATATCGATTCTATGCCAGCAAACAAAAAAACTGGGGAAGATGACATGTCAACAGCAAGCGTCATAATAGGACTTAACACGGGTAGAGTTATCATGTATATTTCACTGATTTTAATGACAGCAGTGATATTAGGAACAGGAATCTATATTATAAAGAAAAAATTATAAAAAATTAGGAAAGGAGGACAAAATGAAGAACTTA
>CANRXN010000107.1 GCA_947643945.1 uncultured Clostridium sp. | reverse complement strand
AGAACTAGAAGAACTAGAAGAAAAGCCGATGAAGAAACAGCCAGTAAAACAAAACAAGATAGCTACACCGAAAGCAAAAAAAGAAGAACATTACAAACAATTTAAATATGACGAAGAAGGAAGCTATGACGAAGAAGATTACGAAGAAGAAACATACGAACAAGAAGAGCAAGAACCTCAAAAAATAGAAATAGAAGAAATAGAAGAAGAAAACGAAACTTTTGGACATCAATACAAACTAGAAGACTATAATTTTTTAGCAAACGAAGAATATGACGACGATAATGATTATGACGAAGAAGACCAAGAAGAAGATTACCAAGAAGATTACGAAGAAGATAACGATTATGAAGAAGAAAACAACTATGAAAAGGAAGAAGAAAACTATGAAGAAGATAGGCAACCTGAAGAGCAACCAACCCCTATCATAGTAGCCAAAAGCAACCGTCAAGTAAAAGAAGAATCATACACACCAAGCAATTACAATAACAACTATTATAACGATTATGACGACGAAGACGATACTGACGAGATCGACAATAACAGCTACAGCGATAATAGTTACCAATCTTATAATGACAATTATGACGATGATGAGGAAGACGATTACAGGGATAATAACTACAATAACTATAATGATAATTATGAAGACGACTATGATGAAGACGAAGACAACAACGATTATTACGAAGAAGAATATGACGAAGAGGACAATTATAAAGCTTTTAACACGCCATCTTATGGCTTTAAAAGAAGTCCTTATCTAGACGACGATTACGACGAAGAATATGAAAACATATATGAATACAACTATGACGATGACGAAGAAGAATATAGAAGACAAAAACTACAAAACAAAACCGTTATATCCTTTGACGACGAAGAAAGCATTGACATGATAATAGCCAACAGCAGAAAAAGATCCAGCAATCGTAGAGGTGGCAATAAAAACTTATTTAAAAAATTATTTAAAAAGTAAAACAACAGGGATTTTGGGGACGTTCCTTAAAATCCCCGTTTTGGGGATTAGAGGGACAGTCCTTTTTTAATACTTAGAATTTGGTGTCTAAGAGTGTCCCCCTAATCCCTGTTATAGGGATTTTAAGGAACGTCCCCAAAATCCCTGAAAGGAGAAAAAATGTTAAAATTAGAAAAAATCAAAAAAGATTATTTATCAGGAGATACAACTGTTAAAGCTCTAAAAGGAATTGATATCGAATTTAGAAAAAATGAATTTGTGTCTATTTTAGGGCAAAGTGGATGTGGGAAAACCACCTTATTAAATATTATAGGAGGACTAGACCAATATACATCAGGGGATTTAATTATTAATGGAAAGTCTACCAAAAAGTTTAAAAGCAAAGACTGGGATGCTTATCGAAATTATTCGATTGGATTTGTATTCCAAAATTACAATCTGATTCCACACCAAACTGTTCTTTCTAATGTAGAATTGGCTCTAACCATTTCAGGTGTAACTAAAAAGGAAAGAAGAACTAGAGCCATAAAAGCCTTAGAAGATGTGGGACTAAAAGAACAAATCCATAAAAGACCAAATCAACTATCAGGTGGGCAAATGCAAAGGGTAGCTATTGCAAGAGCCTTAGTGAACAATCCAGATATTATCTTAGCAGACGAACCAACAGGAGCATTAGATACCAAAACAAGTGTGCAAATTATGGAGATTTTAAAAGAAATTTCGAAAGATAAATTGATTATTATGGTAACCCACAATCCAGAACTAGCCGAAAAATATTCTACCAGAATTATAAAAATATTAGATGGTGTCATTACTGACGATTCAAAGCCATTTACCAACGAAGATAAACAAGTAGAACAAGCAAAAGAACGGAAGAACTTCCATGAAATTTTTTACCGCTTTACGTTTAAGCTTAAACAACTTAATGACCAAAAAAGGAAGAACCCTTCTTACTTCTTTTGCAGGAAGCATTGGAATTATAGGAATTGCCCTTATCTTAGCAATTTCTACAGGAGTACAAAATTACATCAATAAAGTAGAAGAAGAAACCTTGTCTTCTTATCCTATCAATATTGAAGAATCCACTATTGACATGTCAAGCATGATGGAAAGTATGATGGGAACCGTAGAAAAAAAGGAAAACCAAGAAGAAGGAAAAGTCTATTCAGCAGATATTATGAATGAAATGGTAACAACCCTTTCTAATAAAAAAGAAAATAATAACTTAGCAGAACTAAAAAAATATTTGGAAGAAGGAAATAATGAAATTACCAATAATACCAATAGCATTGAATATGGATATAACTTAAAAATCAATTTATACAAAGAAAATACAGAAGACAAAATTATTAAAGTTAATCCAAGTACTGTTATGAATGCTTTTGGCATGGGAGAAATGATAGAAGCCCAAAATAGTTCATCAGTTGCTTCTATGTTTGGAAGTGCCATGATGACCAACACAGACATCTTTATTGAAATGTTAGACAATCAAAATCTATTAAACACACAATTTGATTTAGTAAAAGGACATTGGCCAAAAGAGCACAATGAGGTAGTATTAATTCTAAAAGAAGATGGTAGAATTGACGATTACACATTATATTCTTTAGGATTAAAAAATCAAGACGAGTTAAAGGAAAAATGGAAAGCAGTAGAAAAAGGAGAAAAACTAGAAGAAACACAAGAAGAAACCTCATATACTTACGACGAATTATTAAACTTGTCTTTTAAACTATTATTAAATAGCGATTACTATCAAAAAGAAAATGGTTTATGGATTAATAAAGAAGATAACGAAGATTACATGAAACAAAAAATAGCAGAAGCAGAAGAAATAAAAATAGTAGGAATTATCAAACAAAACGAAGAAAGTGTAGCATCTACATCCGTAACTAGTGGAATTGGTTATACCAAAAAATTAAAAGAATATGTAATCAACCAATCAAATGAAGCCGAAATCGTAAAAGAGCAAAAGGAAAATCAAGAAACCAATGTATTTTCAGGATTGAAATTCCCAACAGAAGAAGAAAAAGAAAACTACAGTATGGCAAATTTAAGTAATGAGCAAAGAATGGCAATGGCTAGCTTAAGTAGTGAAGAAATTGCTAAAATGATGGAGACTTACACCCAAAACAAAGAGGCAAGCTATGAAAAGAACCTAGAAAAACTAGCAGCCGTTGACTTAAATCGACCTACATCCATTAAACTATATCCTAAAAACTTTGAAGCCAAAGACAAGATAGCTAAAGCCATTGAAAATTATAACCAAAAGCAAAAAGACGAGCAAAAAGAAGAAAATGTAATTAATTATACTGATATGGTAGGCATTATGATGAAATCGGTTAGCCAAATTATTGATACTATTAGTTATGTATTAATTGCCTTTGTTGCGATTTCCTTAATTGTATCTTCTATTATGATAGGAATTATTACCTACATTTCTGTCTTGGAAAGAACCAAGGAAATTGGAATATTAAGAGCCATTGGAGCTTCTAAAAAGGACATTTCTAGAGTATTTAATGCCGAAACCTTTATTGTAGGATTGATAGCACGGAGTACTAGGAATAGGAATTACCACATTATTAACTATACCAATTAATAGTGCAATTTATAGCCTAGCAGGTGTAACCGTAAATTGTATGGTACCACCTAAAGCAGGTGTTGTGTTAATCATAATTAGTATGTTGTTAACTATGCTTGCTGGCCTAATACCAGCTAAAATGGCAAGTAAAAAAGATCCAGTAGAAGCACTAAGAACGGAATAAAAACCAATTTGCTGGTCCCCACGAATGTTATTTATAAAAATACAATAAATTTTGTTATCAATTACTTAGACTATAAATAGTAACAAACATGTATCAAAAAAGGAGAAAAAATGAAGAATTATTATTTTACAGCAGAAAGTGTAACAGAAGGACATCCAGACAAACTATGTGATACCATAGCAGATCATATACTAGATAAATGTATCGAGCAAGACAAAAACGCAAGAGTAGCAGTTGAAGTATTTGCCTCTCGTAATAAAATAACTTTAGCACGGACAAATAAGCTTCAAAGGAGACGTTGACTATGAAAAAATAGTAAGAACCACCATAGAGGATATTGGCTATGGAGATAGCAATATTGACATAGATCCTAAAACCTGCCAAATAGACATTAACATTACAAAACAAAGCCCAGATATTGCCATGGGAGTTGACGTAGGAGGTGCTGGAGACCAAGGAATTATGTTTCGGCTATGCTTCCAAAGAAACCAAAAACTATATGCCATATGCCATTAGCATGGCACATAAATTAGCTAAAAAACTAACCGAAGTAAGAAAGGAAAAAATAATTCCTTACCTAAGACCAGACCGGAAAAACACAAGTGACGGTAGAATATGAGAATGACAAACCCAAAAGAATTGAAGCTATATTAATTTCTACGCAAGCAGAAGAAGCAATCTCTCAAGAACAAATTAGAAAAGATGTTATCGAAAAAGTAATCAAAAAAACTATACCAGAAGATATGATAGACGAAAATACCAATATCTATATCAATCCAACTGGAAAATTTGTAATAGGGGGACCTTTAGGAGATACTGGACTAACTCGGTAGAAAAATTATAGTAGATACTTATGGAGGCTATAGTTGTCATGGCGGAGGGGCCTTTTCAGGAAAAGACCCAAGCAAGGTAGATAGAAGTGGTGCTTATATGATGCGCCATATTGCAAAAAACTTAGTAGCAAATGGCTATGCTAGCAAATGTGAAAT
>CANRXN010000106.1 GCA_947643945.1 uncultured Clostridium sp. | reverse complement strand
TAAATACTATAAAAAGCAATCGAAAAGAAGATAAATTCTAAAACGAACCTAAAAACTTTCATCTATGTATTTTTGAGTGTGCTTTAAAATAAAGTACCATATAATTTTCTAGTGACGATGACATTTAGGGTAATACCTGTTCCCATCCCGAACACAGAAGTCAAGCCTAAGTGTGCCGAAAATACTTGCGGGTTACCCTGCTGGAAAGATAGGTTGTTGCTAGTTTTTTTATTTTAGAAAAAAGAATAGCTTAAGAATTAAGGAAAATCAATTAATTTTTAAGCTATTTTTTTTAATTACTTTACTTTTTTTAAGAAGTTATGGTAAAATAAGAGTAATCTAAATAAAAAGGAAGATAAGGGATGAAAGATTGTTACGAAGTTCTTGGAACCAGTATAAAAACCGTTTATTCTATAGAAATCTGTAAAAATGAAGCAGAAAGAAATAGTTATATCGAACAATGCTATAAAAGAAGAAAAAAGATATTAGAAGCTGAAAAAGACTATATGATAAAAAAACAAGAACAATTAGAAGAAATAGATAATAGAATCAAAGGGACTAAAGAAGCTTATGAGCAAATAAAAAATGAACCATTAAGGGAAAAATATAACAAAACTATAGCAGAAAAAGTAAAAGCAGAAGAATGGATTGCTACTATTGGAAATACAGGTAGTAGATTTCGAAAATTAAAATCAAAACAAGAAAAACTAAAAGAAAAAATAGAAGAAACAGAAGAAGAAAAAACATTACAAAGAAACAAATATAATGAATTTAGAGAAAAATATCAACAAGAAAAAGGTCAAAGAACAGCTTATGGAAATTTAAATCTTCATCCAAAAACATTAGAAAGAATTACGGAGCAAGAAGCAGACAAAAAAGTTGAACATGCAAAAGAAACATTAGTAAATATTGCGCAAAGGGAATTTGAAAAAGAAAATAGAGTTATAGAAAAAGCTGACATTGCATTAAAAATTAATACCATAAAAAAATCATATGAAGAAGTAGCAACTCTAGCCAAAAGAAGAGAGTACAAAGAACAGATGGTAAAAGAAAGAAGGCAACAAATAAAGGATAAATATTGTCATACCAAAGAATATGCTCCAAACCTAATTAGAACCAGTCAAGAAAAAGAAGAAAGTATACAAAACAAAAAAGTTATAAGAAAACCAGAGTTATCAAGAGTCATTCCTTTTAGTGACAATGAAAATAGAAATCTTAGAATTAGAAAAACAGCAGTTATTGGATTTTTAGACTCTGCTTCTTCAACGGTACGAAGAGTACAGGAATATGAAGTGAAAAGATTAATAGAGGGAGAAGAAAGAACAGATATAGTATATACAGATATATCAGTAATAGAGTTACATTTTGGGCAAGATTTAAAGGGATTTGATAAAGATTATTATGATTGTGTTGTAAATCAACTATTTTCAGAAGAAATGATAGAAGCATCAAAATATAACGAAGGTTATATAGGAGGAATCAAAAAAGATGAAAAAGGACAATATCGTACAACTTTAGGAGACGATACATTAAGCATCAAAGAACAAAAAATGTTAACAGCAATCATGATACAAAAGAAAAAAGAAAAAGAAGAAGAAAGAGGAGAAAGATAAATAAATGGCAAAAGTAACATGGAAACCTGGAACTTTTTTATATCCCTTACCAGCCGTCATGGTAAGCTGTGGAACAATGGGAAAATCAAACATCATAACAGTTGCATGGACAGGTATTTTAAATACCAATCCAGCAACTGTCTATATTTCTGTAAGACCAAGCAGATACTCCTATCAACTAATAAAAGAGCAAAAAGAATTTGTTATTAATTTAACCACCAAGAACCTAGCAAGAGTGACAGACTGGTGTGGTGTAAAAACAGGAGCAAAAGTTGACAAATTTAAAGAAATGAAACTACACAAAGAAAAAGCGAACTTTGTTAAATGCCCCATGATAAAAGAAAGTCCTGTATCAGTAGAATGCAAAGTAAAAGAAATAAAAGAATTTGGTTCCCATCACACTTTTATAGCAGAAGTATTGGCAATCAACGCCGACGAAAAATACATCAATGAAAAAGGAGCTTTTGACATTTCAAAATGTGATTTAATAGCCTATTCAAACGGTCATTATTACAGTTTAGGAAAGAAAATTGGGAAATTCCGGATTTTCTGTGCAAAAAAAGAGAAAAAAATAGGAAAATCCATTGACACCAGTGGAAAAAAGTGGTACAATATTCAAGCGTATAATTATTACGGATATACGCTCACATCGTTTCAAAAAAAGTAATGTTAAAAAATACGGAGGTGTTATTCATATGGCAGCAAAAGGACCAAGAGAAAATATAACATTAGAATGTACAGAATGTAAAAGGAGAAATTACACGACTTCAAAAAATAAGAGAAACAATACCGATCGATTAGAAATCGTTAAATACTGTAAATTTTGCAAAAAACGTACAACACACAAAGAAACAAAATAGTAGTAAGCTATTTTAAGGAGGAAATAAAATGGCTAATAAAGAAGCAAAGGCAAAAAAAGAAAACAATAAAAACAAAAAAAGTTTTTTCAAAGACTTTAAGGCCGAACTAAAAAAAGTAAATTGGCCAACCGCAAAGCAATTATTCAATAACACAACAGCAGTAATAACCATAGTAATTATTACAGCCGTAATTGTTTTTGTATTAGATGTTGTATTTGAAACCTTAAACAAACATGGTGTAGACAAAATAAAAGAAGTCATTCAAACCCAAGATTCACAAGTAGAAAATAATACAAGTGAAGACACAGGAGCAAATGAAGAGGCAAATGCGGAAGAAAATGCTGGAGAAGAAGAAACTTCTACCCAAGAAAACCAAGAAACAACACCTGAAGAAACACCAGTAGACAATAATACAACAAACAATGCAGAATAATGAAAAATAAAAGGAGGCTATGAAATAAATGTCTCGGAAAAGATTATGATAATGTAGCTAGGTGGTATGTAGTCCATACCTATTCTGGTTATGAAAATAAAGTAAAAGCAGACTTGGAAAAAACGGTAAAAAACAGAGAATTGGAAGATTTTTTCTTTGACATCATTGTTCCTATGGAAGAACAAATAGAAATCAAAGATGGAAAAAGAAAAACCAACCTAAGAAAAGTTTTTCCTGGTTATGTACTAATCAAAATGATAGTAACAGAAGAATCTTGGTATATCGTAAGAAATACTAGAGGAGTTACCGGATTTGTAGGATCAGGAACCGATCCAATTGCCTTAACAGAAGACGAAATAAGAAATATGGGATTTGAAGACGCTTCTGTTAATGTAGATTATGAAGTAAATGAACAAGTACAAGTTATGAACGGACCATTTGAAGGTTCTGTAGGTACAGTACAAGAAATAAACACCGAAAAACATAAAGTAAAAGTTCTTCTATCTATGTTTGGAAGAGAAACACCAGTAGAATTAGAATTTTCACAAGTTCAAAAAATAAAATAGGAGGTGCCAATTAAAATGGCAGAAAAAGAAATATCAAACTTAATTAAATTACAAATTGAGGCAGGAAAAGCATCACCAGCTCCACCAGTAGGTCCAGCTTTAGGTTCAAGTGGTGTTAATATCATGCAATTTGTTAAAGAATTTAATGATAGAACAGCAAATCAACCAGGAATGATTATACCAGTAGTAATTACAGTTTATAAAGACAAATCTTTTGATTTTATTACAAAAGTTCCACCAGTTGCTGTACTAATTAAAAAAGCAATTAAGATTCAAAAAGGTTCTGGTAAACCAAATATGGATAAAGTTGCTAAAATAACAAAAGCACAAGTAAAAGAAATTGCAGAACAAAAAATGCCAGACTTAAATGCAGCAAGTATTGAGACTGCTATGAGCATGGTTGAGGGGACTGCTAGGTCTATGGGCGTAGTAGTTACCGAATAAAACAAAAACTGCCCAAAATCACTATCTTGCACATTTTCGTACCAATCGTCAAACCTCGACGTACCAAGGTATGCCATCGGCTTGTCAATTGCTACAAAAATGCACAATATAATAATTTTAAACAGTTTTAATATGAATTAGTATTTAATACAAAATGATTAAAATAAAAAATTGGGAGAGTGAAGAAAGCTCGTTTGAACCAAAGGAGGTAAAGAAAAATGAAACTATCTAAAAGATATTTGGAAAGTGCAAAATTAGTTGACAAAACAAAAGAATATGAAGTAAAAGAAGCATTAGAAATAATTGAAAAAATGCCAAAAACAAAATTTGACGAAACCGTCGAATTACATGTTAAATTAGGAGTAGATTCTAAACATGCTGATCAACAAGTAAGAGGTACTGTGGTACTTCCAAATGGTACAGGTAAAACACAAAGAGTATTAGTGTTTGCCAAAGGACCAAAAGCAGAAGAAGCCGAAAAAGCAGGAGCTGACTTTGTTGGAGCAGAAGAATTAATTCCAAAAATCCAAAACGACAACTGGTTTGAATATGATGTAGTAGTAGCAACACCAGACATGATGGGTGTTGTAGGAAGATTAGGTAAAGTATTAGGACCAAAAGGTTTAATGCCAAACCCTAAATCTGGAACAGTAACAATGGATGTAACAAAAGCAATAAATGAAATCAAATCTGGTAAAGTAGAATATCGTTTAGACAAAACAAACATTATTCACTTAGGATTTGGAAAAGTTTCTTTTGGAACAGACAAATTATTGGAAAACTACGAAACCATTATCAATGCTATTATAAAAGCAAAACCAGCTGCAGCAAAGGGTCAATACATTAGAAGTGTAGCAATTACGACAACCATG
>CANRXN010000105.1 GCA_947643945.1 uncultured Clostridium sp. | reverse complement strand
AAATATTATATTTTTTCAACAGTTTGACCATAAGAAACAATTCAAATTCAGGTTGATGGATGGGGAGATGGAGAGATTTTTGTATATGCAAAAGAGGATCAAAATTTGAAATGTAACTTCGATATTGAATGTGGGTGCATGATTAAAAGAAACTTAGTGGAATATATGGAATACAAACTTTATATTGCACCAATTTTCAGGAATAGCATAATCACGATAGTAACATGTGAGGATTGTAGTCCTAATTTTGAAACAAAATCAGAGTATAATATTACTCCACTAGAAAAACCAGGGAAAATGATTAAATTTTGCAATTATACACCTTATGACCTTATCATTTCAACAGAGAACACAGTAGTTCAAATAATAGAATCCAATAAGGAAAGAAATGAAAAATGTTCTTCGAACCTTGTTGGTATTCCATTAAATGGAATTATATATATTGATACACTATTTGAAGAGATAGTTTGGAAAGATAGTCGTAGTGTTTATGAAGATGCAATACTTCGGGTTAATGGGTGTTATATAAAAATTAATAATGGAACTTGTTCTGAATATGTTACTGTTATAGGTCCAGCACTTTCAGAACCATACATTAGGCATTTATATGCAAGTTTTGGAAAAAGTCTTGTATGTGAGGGGGACATTAATATTTGGTGCAACACGATTGACTATAGGCTTGAGTAAGTCACAACCACTAAAGTATAGGTTTATTTTTTTTAGATCGAAGCAAAAGCATGAAATTTATTGAATATTTCATGCTTTTGTGATATAAAAAACATGTAAAATATAAATTCAGGAGTGATATAAATGATTGATTTTGAACTATATAGAATTTTTGTTGCAGTTGCTAAAGAAGAAAATATAACAAAGGCAAGTGAACAATTAAATATTTCTCAACCTGCAATTACAAAACAAATTAAAAATTTGGAGAATCAATTATCGATTAAATTATTTGAAAGAAAGAGCAAAGGAGTAGCTTTAACCCAATATGGAAAAGATTTATATGAAAAATTAAGAAATCCAATTGAACAACTTAATAAAATAGATGGACAAATTGGTAAAGAAAGATGTATAAATATTGGCACACATAATCATATGGGAAGTTGCATTTTTGGAAATGTTATAAATGATTATTGCTTAAGATATCCAAATGTAAATATAAATTTAATTTGTGAAGAAACAGCAGAAATGATGAGAAAACTTAAAAATAAAGAATTAGATATAGTATTTTCAAAAAAAGATAATACTGATATATGTGATGGCATTCAATATATTAAGTTAGGATACTTACATGATGTAATTATAGCAAGTAATAAATCAATATTTGATGTACAAAAATTAACGCTTGAAAATATAGAAGATCAGATTATATATGTACCAAGAACTTATGCACAAGCTACATACAGAATAAAAGAGGCGTCAAAAGGAAAAAAATTAAAATTAAAAAGTAGTAGCTACAAAACAATTTTAGAACTTGCTAGTTCAGGTAAGGCTTTAGGATTAATAACACGAGAATACATAGATAAAAATGATTATAAAAAATTTAACTTAGTTGAAGTAGAAACAACAATTGGGCTTGGAAAAGTGGAGTTTGGCATTTATACAAATTCTGCAAAATTTAAAGAATTAAATAGTTTAATTAAATTGATAGAAGAATATTTTAATTAATTGTTGTATTTCTTAAAATTTTTTATTATAATTATAATCGAAAAGTAAATAAAAAGAATAAGAATATAAAATGTTTAAACGACTAAATAATAAAAAATATGTATTTAGGATGTCAAAGACATCATTTTGACAGCGAAATTAAAATACAATAAATATTATATGTATGATAAATATTTTAAATATAAAAGTGCATTGTCTAGTAATATCAACAAAAACAGATAATATAGAAAATACTATAAATACTTATAATATTTGAATATCCACTACTTGTGGAAGTGGGAAGAAATATAAGAATTGCTGTGGTAAATAATGAAACAATTGACAACTGATGGTAAAGATTTTTTAAGTCTTTACCATTTTTAGAAATAATTTTAAATTTATAAAGGAGTGTTTTTATTTTGAAAAATCCAATAACAACTTTTAAAGCTATAACAGCTTTAAAAGAAAAAAACACCTATACTACTAATTCAGCCATAGGCTATTTCAGAACAAAACAACATGTATTAGATACAATAGCAGATGATATAATCGAAACAGAAACCGATGCACCAACATTAACTCCTGGGAACCTTGAGAAAAGTATGTCAATGTTCCAAAATATTAGTAGCTTAGAAAAATTTTTAGAAACTACAAATAAAAATAACAAAGATCAAGCGGAAAAAATTATAGATATTGAGGATATCCTAATCAAATTTGAAATCATAAAAAGAATGATGCTACATACCAATGAAAAGTTAAGAGCAGATGGCTACCAATTATTTATACGAACTGCTGAACTATATTCAAGTGAAGAAATACAAGAGTTTGTTAGTTGGCTAAATGAACATGAAACATATAACATTGTAGGAATGTTAAATGCAGAAAATTATTTAATTGATAAACAGCTAACTGGAACGCCAATGCAATATTATATTAATGAGAAAATGAAATTGTTGCAACAAAGAACTTTGCAAACAGAGGACCTAAAAATAAGTGAAAAGCAACTAGATTTTGAGTAAATACTCCTTTATTAGAAACTCGAATTTGGATTGGTGCAAGTGCAGGCAGTTGTGTTTTATGTCCTACAGCATGTAATTCTTGTCAAGATTTATTTGACGAAAATATTACAGGATTTCCAAGTGACGGTTTAGGATTAGTAGATTTTCAATTTGTTCCACATCTCAATAGAGTGAGGTAAGTGTAAAAAATGAAAATGTTAAGATTATAAGTGAAGGAAAATGGTTTGAAATTTAACATTATGTATAAATAGTATATATGATAGTAAGAATTGGAGTGATTTATATATGAACAAAATATTTATAATATGTAGCAAAGCTTTTTATAAAGATATACCACCAATTAAAGAAAAACTAGAAGAAAATGAATGGGAAGTATTTTTACCTCATACATACGAAAATCCTAATGCTGAAAATGAATGGTATGCTAAAGGAAAAGAAGAACATGCAAGAATGAAAGGTGAAATGTTTAGGAGAAGTAGAGATAGAATAAAATCTATGGATGCAGTATTAACTTTAAATTTTGATAAAAACGGGAAAAAGAATTATGTTGGCGGCACAACATTTCTTGAATTATATGAAGCTTTTATGGAAGATAAAAAAATATACTTATGGAATGAAGTACCAGAAGGAATTTTATTTGATGAGATAAGTGGATTTGCACCTAAAATTATCAATGGTAATTTAGATTTAGTAAAATAGGAGATGTTTATATATGGATGCAAAAGTGATAACAATTTGTGGAAGTATGAGATATTCAAAAGAAATGATAAAAATTGCTGAAGAATTGGAATTAAAAAAAGGCTATGCCGTTATTCAATGTGTTTATAATATTGATGGACAGAGATATGAGGGTGTTGATGCTAGTATTTTAGATAAAATTCATAGAAAGAAAATTGATATAAGTGATGCTATTTATGTTGTCAATATTGATGGATATATTGGAAATAGCACGAAAAATGAAATTGAATATGCTAAGAATAATGGAAAAGAAGTAATATATCATGAAATAGTAGATTGATTTTAAGGTGGTGTAAAGCATGGATAAATATATTAAAGTTGGAATTGGAGTAATGATTTTAGATGGCAATAAAATATTATTAGGACATAGAGCCAAGGATAAGAAAGATACAGGAGGAATATACGAAGTTGATTGGCAGTGGTTTGATTTAGATAGTTTACCAGAAAAATTATATTCACCAACAAGAAAATTTATTGAAGCATATTTAAAAAATTGTACATTGTTGACGACAATAGAGCAATTAGTGTAAATAATCAAGAAATAAAAATTGTAAGTAAAGGAAAAATTATAGAGCCTTTGCTAAATAACATAATTAAAAAAATAAAAAGGTGATAAAATATGAATATAATTGGAATTACGGGACAAGCAGGAGTAGGAAAAACAAACTTAGCCAAAGAATTTGAAAAAGAAAATGCCATTGTTATTGATGTTGATAAAATAAGTAGAGACTTTTATCAAGACAAAAACATAATAGAAGAAAGCTTAACCTATCTAGAAGAAAAGTACGATATTTACATAACGGAGCTATCTACTTTTTTTGATACATTAATAACAGCAAGAAAAGAAACAAAACAACTAGACGACCCAATCTATAAAGCTATAGAAGCAAAAATTGATGGAATTATTCATAATAATAACGCTAAAGACACAACCATTGTTTTAGATTGGGAATTATTACCTAAAACGAAATATTTTAATTTATCTAATTATAATGTCTTATTATTACCTGACAATGACATTGTACGAAAAGAAACCGTAAAGAAAAGTGATAATTTTGAATATGAACAAAAAACAAATCAAAATAGCAAATATGATATAAATTACCAAAATTATAAATATAACCAAACCGCAATTAATTTGTATGATAACAATCAAATGTCTTTATTAAAGGATTTTATTATAAGGGAATTAAATGATTGATAGGTAGAAAACGCATTGTATATTACAATATATATTGACAAAAAAATAAAAAGTTGCGGAAAAAAGGGAAATATGATATAATGTAAACATAATGAATAGGCATAGAAAGGAGTATAAACATGAGGCAATTAGTTGATTTAATAGAGATTAATACGGGGAATCGGGAAATTCTTCTAGGACA
>CANRXN010000104.1 GCA_947643945.1 uncultured Clostridium sp. | reverse complement strand
GCCAACTACACGTCCCTGATTTAATAGTTTACCACAGCCAATATCTACGCCATCTCCTAACATCTCAACAAACTTATTAATTCCTGTTTCTATTTTATCCTTACCATTTTTTACAACAACTAGTTTTTTGTCTGACTTTACATTAGAAGTAATTGATCCAGCACCCATATGAGCCTTATAACCTAAAATAGAATCTCCTACATAATTATAATGTGGAACCTGAACGTTATTAAACAAAATAACATTTTTAAGTTCCGTAGAATTTCCTACAACTGCATTATCTCCAACAATTGCCTTACCGCGAATAAAAGCACAATGCCTTACTTCTGCATTTTCTCCAATAATAGCAGGTCCTTGAATATAAGCTGAAGGCATTACCTTTGCCGTCTTTGCAATCCACACATCCTCACCTTTTTTCTCATATTTATTGGAATCTAACTTATTTCCAATTTCTACTATATAATCACTGATTTTAGCTAGTGCCTCCCATGGATATTCCACCGTTTTTAGCAAATCTTGTGCTAGGGTTTCTTCTAAATTATATAAATTACAAACTTTACACTCTTCCATATTTTTTCCTTTCTGGGTGCAATTGGGGACGGTTCTTTTTTCACATTTAAATAATGTGAAAAAAGAACCGTCCCTAATTGCACATTATCTATTCCAATATTTTTCGTATAGTTCTTTTGCGGTTTTAGGACTATCTACGCCCTCTTTGTTTTTAACAGGTGCAAAATCATCCTCTCTTTTTCCTCGTAAAATACCAATGTCGTCAAAAAATTCGAAGGCATCAAAAATAAAAGATTCAAATTTATAAGAATTAGGTATCTCTGGAATAATTTCTTTTCCATTTTCGTCTATGTATGAATTTTTTTTGATGGCACTATGATACATTAAGTGCTCTTTGCTTACTTTTTCAATGGCATCTATCGTATATAAGTTACACATGATGTGCGATTCTCCATATTTTAGTTCCCCTTCTTGGTCAACTTCTTCTGCCATTTTTTCTGGAAGCTCTGCATACTCAATTACTTTTGGGTGACCATTCATTTTGCAAAAAACGCCTACCTTTTCATGTGGATTTGCTTTTACTACTGATTTTGATGCAATTTGAACTTCTTGCTTAATTGCCATACCAAGTAATGTGACATCTGCCATTTTTAAAAGAACATTATCAACGCCACCAATGAAAATCCATTTGATTCCTCTGTCTTTCATGTCTGCCAAACAACCGCTTCTTCTTAAAGAAGAATAGGTTCCTCCATTTCCATCTGATGCTTCTTTTATTTTGTTATCTTTATTAATTAGAAGTTTTCCTTCTTTATCAATTAATGGTAACTCACTTTGAGTAAAAACAATTACACTTTGTTTATCATAACCAAAATAATTATTCTTTTCTAAAAAAGCAACGGTTTCGTCATGGTTTTCTTTGCTTGTCATGATATACCAAGGAATGACTACGCCGTATTTTTTGTTTGCTTCTTTTAAGTTTTCTGCTAATATTTCAAATAAATATTTTCCTTTTCCATAAACATCTAACTTAAAAGTCCCCTTTGGTCCATTGTGACCGAAGTCTTGTTCCTTGTCCTCCTGCCATAGTAACTACCGCATATTCGCCTTTTTTTATTGCCATTTCTCCTAATGTATCAAATTCTTCTTGTTCTATCTTTGATAATTTTGCTTTATCTAAATAAGCTATATTCTCAATTTTATTTTCTTTAATAGCTAATTCTTTTTTGGTATTATCATATAATTCCATAATTTGATGGAAGTCTATTTTATTTATTTGCTCGATTAATTCTTCTTTTTCTTTTCCTTCTAATTTATTTAGTAAATTGATAATGTGTTCTTGGTTGTACATTTTTAGCAACTCTATTGTATCTTGTACTTTATCCATCCTTTTTCCCCATCCCCTTTAGCCTTTATCATACTTTTGCTATATTATATGCAATCTTATCACATTTGCTTATAATTATCAAGTTTTTTTGCTTAAACTTGTCATATTCTAAAAAAATGTCCCATATATTTAACTAAAGTAATTTTAAACAAGCATTTCGATTAAGATTAAAAGGAGGTATATAGATGGAAAATACAAGATTGTATGAAGACATCGCAAAAAGGACAGATGGTGACATCTATGTGGGAGTGGTAGGTCCTGTAAGAACTGGTAAATCTACTTTTATCAAACGATTTATGGATTTATTGGTTATCCCAAATATTGATAACGAATACAAAAAAGAAAGGGCAAGAGATGAGCTTCCTCAAAGTGCTAGCGGAAAAACTATTATGACCACAGAACCAAAGTTTATCCCTAATGAAGCAATTGAAATTACCTTAGACAATAATTTGAAATTTAAGACTAGATTAGTAGATTGCGTTGGCTATTTAGTAGATAATGCCATTGGTTATTTAGAAGATGATATGCCTCGTATGGTAAAAACACCTTGGTCTAATGAAGAAATTCCTTTTGAAACAGCTGCTGAAATTGGAACCAAAAAAGTAATAGACGAACATTCTACTATTGGCGTTTTAGTTACAACCGATGGTTCTATTACGGACATTCCAAGGGAAGACTACATTCGGAGCAGAAGAAAGAGTAGTTGCTGAATTAAAAGCTTTAAATAAACCTTTTATTATTCTTTTAAATTCAAATGACCCAAACTCTAGTTATACAAAGGAATTGGCTGATAAATTAAGCGATAAATATGGAACAACGGTTATGCCAATTAACTGTGAATATTTAAATCTTGATGACATTAACAACATGTTTTCTAAGGTTTTATATGAATTCCCTGTCGAGCAAATTAGCATAAAATTTCCTCGTTGGATTGATGGCTTAGAATGTAGCCACCCTTTAAAAATGGAATTGTATGACGAAATAAAAGAAGCTTTTAGCGATGTTACTGTTCTAAAAGATGTATCAACTTGTGTTAGCAAAATTAAGCAAACTCAAATTATTGCAAGGACTTCTATTGCCGATATTAAGCTTGGCGACCGGTAGTGTTAATGTTGAAATTGCTTTAAAAGAAGAGTTATTCTATCAAGTTCTTAGTGAAATTACCAATGTTGATGTCACAAATGAAGGTGATTTGTTTAGCATTATTACCGATTTATCGAAAACTAAGAAGAAGTTTGACCGTATCGCTTATGCTTTAGAAGAGGTAGAAGCAAAAGGCTATGGTATTGTGACTCCTAGTATTGAAGACTTAGAACTAGAAGAACCAGAAATGATTAAACAAGGCTCTCGCTTTGGCGTTAAACTAAAAGCAAAGGCTCCTTCTATCCACTTAATTAAGACCTGTGTGGAAACGGAAGTTTCTCCTATTGTTGGATCTGAAAAGCAATCCGAGGAATTAGTAAATTACTTACTTTCAGAATTTGATAGTAATCCAAAGGAAATTTGGAAGTCTAATATTTTTGGAAAGAGTTTACATGAATTGGTTAATGAAGGGCTTCAAACGAAACTTTCTAAGATGCCAGAGGATGCTCAAGCAAAACTTCAAGAGACCTTAGAACGTATTGTTAATGAAGGTAGCGGTGGTTTGATTTGTATTATTTTATAAAAACAAAAATAGGCATTTAATAATGCCTGTTTTTTTGTCTAGTAATTCGAACTACTAATAGGCGGATAGCTAAACACCTTTCCCCCTTCTGTAAACTGCGGACTTGGTGTATGATCTTTTGCCATATCATTAGAACCTTTTAAAAAGTAACGTGCCCTAGAACTTTGACTAACCCAACCTGTATTAGATATGGGGTCATCCCAAGTTGCATCCACAGCATACCACTTGTTACCTAATTGCACATAATTCCAAGCATGGTTTTCTGTCTGACCTTGCGCATTTCTTCCCTTTCCAATTACCAAAGTACAAGGTATATTTAAGGCATCCATCAAATATTTAAAACTTCTTGCATACCCTTCACAAACTGCTTCACCGTTTACCATAGCTCCATAGATATTATAAATATTAGCTTTTGAAATCGTTGAATCATACTCTATTTTGTCCACCAAATAATCATGCACCATTTTAATATTGTCAAAGGTGTTTGCTCTTTTATTTTGTAAAATATAGTTTCTTTCTTTTTCAATCTCTTGTATTGCTTTATTAACCTGCTCTTTAGAAGAAAACTCGTCAATCAAATAATTAGCTTCATTTCCATTATTGATATAAACACCATAGGTTACTTTCTTTCCTTTTGTTGTTGTTTCAATATTTAGATACATCTTATTAGGACTTAAATAAAATACATCTGGATTATCATAAGTATATGCTTCAATGGCGGATTGATAATATTTTCCTAAAAGCTCTTGCCCATCTTCTTTACTTAATAAATCACTAAAAGAACTTCCCAATTCTATTTTATAAGTTCCTGTTTTCATGTTTTCTTTGCTACTTTCAAATGCTTTGTATATAGTTTTTGATTCTTCTTCTAATTGATTATAAAAATATTTGTCAACTGCTATGTTTGAATAATCCACCTCATTTACTTGTTCCTTTCCATCTTTCATATTTTCAAATGGATTTTCTATAATTTGGGGCGTTTTTATTTCTTTTTCTACTTTTGTATCAGCTTGTGAAAACGTAGTTGTTACTGCATTTTCTGGCTCTACTGAGGTTTCCATTCTTTTTATTTCGTTCCACAAAAGCATACCAAATAAGCTAAAAACACCTATAATTAAAACAATAATTATTGTCATAATGATACTTGCTATTTTACTTTTCATACACTTTCTCCTTTTTCTTTCGTCTATTTAATTATATCATTTTTTTCTTTCAAAAACTAGTATAATATCAAGTTT
>CANRXN010000103.1 GCA_947643945.1 uncultured Clostridium sp. | reverse complement strand
AAATACTATAGTTATGGCAGCTAATATAGTAGATAATACTAAAAATAATCTAATAGAAGGAAATAATACAAATCAAGTAGGAATGGAAAGTAGCACAAAAGTAGAAACAAATCAAAATAGTACAATGGATTTGACAACGAGTCAAAAAGAGGAAAATCAAGAACCTCTACAAGAAGTAAACCAAGATAGTGTAGAAACAAATTCACCCCAAAAAGAATTTGCAGAACCGATGGCATTAGACAATAATACCGTATCTGCAACAGACGGAAAAGAAACGATAGAAGAAGGAATTTATGTGATTCGTTCTTCTATCAATCCAAAATTTGTTTTAGATGTTAATGGAGCATCGAAAGATAATGGGGCGAATATCCAATTATATGAATATTCTAATTATGATCAAAAAAAATTTAAAGTAACATACTTAGGGGATGGTTATTATAGTATTATAGCTATGCATTCTAAGAAAGCTTTAGATGTAAAATTTGGAGGAAAAGAGATAGGAACCAATGTATGGCAATATGAATGGACTAACACAGACCCACAAAAATGGCAAATTAAGAAAACAGAGGATGGAAATTACAATATTATAGCTAAATGTAATGGTTTGTACTTAGATGTTTATAATGCTATAGCAGCTAATTATACGAATATTCAAATGTGCAATAGCAACGGATTAAATGCCCAGAAATTCAAAATGGAAAAAGTAATTGAACCAGAACCAGTAACAGGAAGTAAAACAATAGAAGATGGAACATATGTAATTCGATCTAGTATTGCTCAAAGATTTGTTTTAGATGTTAATGGTGCGTCAAAAGAAGATGGAGCTAATGTTCAATTATATGAATATTCTAATTATGACCAAAAGAAGTTTAAAGTAACTTATTTAGGAGATGGATTTTATAGTATTATAGCAAAACATTCTAACAAGGCTTTAGATGTAAAATTTGGAGGAAAAGAGATAGGAACCAATGTATGGCAATATGAATGGACTGATACAGACCCACAAAAATGGGTTATCAAAGACGTAGGAAATGGCTACTATAATATAATTGCTAAATGTAATGGATTATATTTAGATGTCCATAATGCGGTCGCAGCTAATGGTACTAATATTCAAATGTGTAATGGAAATGGATTAAATGCTCAAAAATTTAGGTTTGAAAAAGCAGCAGAAAATGATGGAAAACAAACCATAGAAGAAGGAATTTATACAATTCGATCACCACTTAATACCAGATTTGCAATAGAAGTAGCAGGAGCATCACAAGATAATGGTGCAAATATTCAGTTATATGAATATGCAGCAGGAAATCAAAAAAAATTCAAGATAGAGTATGCAGGAGACGGATGCTATACTATTACATCATTACACTCACAAAAAGTTTTAGATGTAAAAGATGCATCTAAGCAAAAAGGTGCAAATGTATGGCAATGGGAATACAATGGAACAGATGCACAAAAATGGTATATAAAAGAAGTAGAAAATGGCTATTATAGTATTATTTCAAAATGTAATGGATTATATATAGATGTTTATAATGCTGTGGCAGCCAATGGTACTAATATTCAAATGTGTGATGGAAATGGATTAACTGCACAAAAATTCAAATTTTGTAAAGTAGGACAAAGTCCATATAGTGAAGGGACTTATGGCGTAACAGGATTAGGAAGAGACCTAAAATATTATCAATATGGAAGAGGTAAAAATGTTCTTTTTGCTACTTTTGCCCTTCATGGATGTGAAGATTTATGGTATAAAGATGGGGAAGAATTAATAACAATTGCTAACAATTTTTATTGGGATTTAATTGCAAGAGACGATAGTGAAATTGCTGACAAATGGACGATATATATTTTTCCAGGTGTTAATATGGATGGTGTAACAAGTGGTTGGGATAACAATGGACCAGGAAGAACCACCTTAGTAAGTAATGCACCAGGAAATAGAGGAATTGATTTAAACAGATGCTGGCAAATTGGAAATTCTTATCACCGTTATACAGAAAGTAGATACTATAACGGAACGGAAGGGTTCCAAGCTCCAGAAGCAGCTAGTTTAAGAGATTTTCTTTTAAATCATAAATCACAACAAGGGCAAACACTATTAGTTGATTTACATGGTTGGCTACAACAATTTATTGGAGATCCTGATATTTGTAGGAGCTTCCAAAACTATTTTCCAGAAAATAGTACCTCTACGATTGGTAGATATGGAACAGGGTACTTAATCGATTGGGCAAGAAATTATTTGGGAGCAAATGGAAGAACAGCAAAGGCAGCACTAATAGAACTTCCAGGCTATGTTGATGGACATGATGCAGTAATAAATAATGGTTTTATTAATCGCTATATTGGAAGTGCAATTGATATGTTATACAATATATAAAAGGAATGAGATTAAAAGTGAAAAAAAGGGAGTTTATTTTTGGAATTATACTAGTAATAGCATTATTCTTAATTGGCATTTTTTTGACATTAACCAATCAAAAAGAAGAAAAAAACAAAATTGAAAACTTAAAATATGATACAGGAGCAGTAGGAGATAGCAATATTTATGAAACGCAAAGAGATAGTTATGATGGAAGAGAAGTTTTAATGATAAAGCCAAGTATTAAATATAAAGTAGCATTTGCAGGAATGATAAAAAAGGATTTGCCAACGATAGAAGAAGCAGATAAGATTTATCAAGACAATTATTTGGAAAAAAATGGTATATGGATTGAAGAAGATAGTAGAGAGGTAGTACAAGAAATTTTGAATGATAAGAGTTTTTTTCAGTCAAAATATATCATTAATGAAGAAGGTTATGTTATAATAGAAAAAGAAAATCAAGCAAATGAAAATGACAAAAAAATGCAAAGAGTAATAAAAGGGAAAAAACAATATATCATAAGCATATCAAGTTTGTGTTATATAGTAGACAATATAACAGGAGAAGTCTTAGATTATTCTTTTGAAGATATGGACAGATATCAAACATATGAATATTTCGAAGATCAAAATAGAGTGATTTTATTTGTTACAGAAAATAAGAATAAGCAATTAAGCAAAGAAGAAATAATCAATAGCATACTAGAATGGTTCTAAATAGGAAGAAAAGAGGGAAAATGAATAGGATTAGCAAAATAATAATGGTTTTTACAATAATGGTTTTTACTGTGATAAATAGCTATACAAATATAGTAATAGCTAGAAATCCTAATAGTAGTAAAGGATATGCAGATTATGATGAGGTAGCAGCAGAAGAAGAGAACAAAAGATTAGAGCAAGAACAACAACAATTTGATTATGAAAAATCAACAGACAATTATTTAGAAAGTTTAGAAGTGGAAGGATATGAAATAGCACCAGAGTTTGATAAACAAACGTTAGAATACACAATAGAAAAAGAAGTAACAGAAAAAACAATAGAGATAAAAGCAAGGACAAGTCATCCAAGTGCTTCCATACAAGGAATTGGAAAAATAGAATTAAAACCGGGAAAAAATCAATACAGAATTGATGTAACAGCAGAGTTTGGAACAGTAAGAACCTATTGGATTACGATTAACAGAAAAGGAACGAAAGAAGAAATTAGAAAAGCAGAAGAAGAAAAAAAAGAAGAAGAAAGAAACTTATATGGAGAAGATTTGACAGAACCAGAAGTAATACAAAAAGGGGATAATAAAAAGGCATTATTAATAGGAGGATTAGTTGTCTTTTTCATAATTTGTAGTATAATAATTATAAAATTAAAAAGTAAAAAAAGAAAGGAAAATTAAAAATGAACAATATTAAAATATTTGCTTGTCCAACAGCAGAAGAATTCACAAAAGAAATATGTGACTATTTAGGAGTAGAAATGGGGAAAATAAACCACCAAAAATTCTCTAACGACAACAACTTTGTACAAATTCTAGAAACCGTAAGACAAAAGGACGTCTATTTAGTACAAACCTGCGAGCCACCAGTAAACGAAAGAATCATGGAATTATTAATCACAATCGATGCGATTAAAAGAGCATCTGCCAAAAACATCAATGTAATCTTACCTTATTTTCCATACTCAAGATCAGATAAAAAAGATCAACCCAGAATTCCAGTAACTGCAAAACTAATGGCACAAATTTTAGAAGCAGCAGGAACCACTAGAGTGATTACTTGTGATTTACATAACCCAGCCATACAAGCATATTTTAATGTGAACTGTGATAGATTAACAGCAGAATATTTACTAGAAGACTACTTTAAGCAAAAAAACTTAGAAGACATGGTAATCGTAGCAACCGATGCAGGAAGTTCCAAAAAGGCTTATAAATACTCTCAATTTTTTAATTGTCCAATTGCTTTAGTCGATAAAAGAAGAGATGCTAATGACGATAGAGCCATTGCAGGAACCATAATAGGAGACGTAAAAGACAAAAATGCAATAATCTTTGACGACGAAATTGCAACAGCAGGCTCTATGATGGAAACGGTAAAAGTACTACAAAAATTTGGAGCTAAGAACATTTATGCAGGTGGAACCCATGGAATCTTATCAGGACCAGCGATTGAAAGAATTAAAAATTCTGGTATCAAAGAAATGGTAGTAACCAATACTGTACCTGTCCCAGAAGAAAAAAGAATTGACAATTTAACCGTATTATCCATTGCACCATTATTTGCAGAAGCGGTTAAACGTATTAATGAGGAAAGACCATTAGGAGAGTTATATGAATAAAAACTTTGAAAATAAAAAAGGATACGAGAAATGAAAAAAATTAGTATAATCATTCCAACATATAACGAAGAACAATCTTTACCATTACTATATGAAAGAATAAAAAAAGTAATGGAAGAACTGAAAAATTACGAATTTGAGCTTCTTTTTGTTAATGATGGAAGT
>CANRXN010000102.1 GCA_947643945.1 uncultured Clostridium sp. | reverse complement strand
TTTTTTGGGACGGGGTCAAAAAACATCGCTAAACAATAAATTATTTGTTAAATAAAAAAATGTAAAATAAAAAAAAATTAAAACGATGTTTTTTGACCCCGTCCCAAAAAACATCGATAAGGAGGAAGTAAAAATGCTATGTGATAATTGTGGAAAAAGAGAAGCAAATGTAAATTATGTAGAAAATATTAATGGAAGAAAAAAAGAATTAAATTTATGTGAGGAATGTAGTAAAAAGTTAGGAATTAGTCATATGGATTTTAATATGCCAATTGATTTTTCAAGCTTTTTTGGAGAGTTTATGGAGGATTTTGCTACTCCAGATTTTATGGCAATGCCATTGTTTAACGAAATAAAGACTCTAAAATGTAATCGCTGTGGTTCTACTTTTGAAAATATTGCAGAAACAGGAAAGTTAGGTTGCGGTAATTGTTATGAAGTCTTTCAAGAGAGGCTAGACCCTATTATTAGAAGAATGCAAGGAGCAAACCAACATGTGGGTAGAATAGGAAAAGTGATAGATAATAAAATAGAGCAAAAAATGGAAAATAAAGAAACTACTTTAAAACAAGAAAATAGTCAACATCAAAAACCAGAAGATAAGACACAAAATAGTAGGTTACAAAAACTACAAGAAGAGTTAAAACAAGCTATTAAAGAAGAAAAATATGAAGAAGCAGCCAAACTAAGAGACGAAATCAAAAAAATGTCTCCCATGTCCCCAAAGAAACCCGGAACCGATGGGGACGATAGGGACGATGGAGACGATGGAGATAAATAAAGGAGGTCTAACATGAATTGGTATTTACAAAGTAATGAAACGACAGATGTAGCCAAAAGTACAAGAATACGATTAGCTAGAAACATACATGGTTTTCGATTTAACTTAAAGAAAAAAGAAGAAATAGAAGCCATGGAAAACAAAATAAAAGAAGGCTTGTATACCATTGGTTATGGCTTACAGTTTTTGAGACTAAAGGATATGGACGATATTACTAAAATGAGCTTAGTAGAAAAGAATTTGATTAGTCCTGATTTTGCTTTGAATAAAAATGAAACTGGTAGTATTTTAATCAATGATGAAGAAAATATTTGTATTATGATAGGTGGAGAAGACCACATAGAATTGCAAGTGTTTAGTTGTGGTTTAGATTTAGAAAACACTTTAAATTTAGCAATTGAAATCGATCAAAAAATAGAAGAGACGTTAGGATATGCTGTCAGTAAAAAATATGGGTACTTAACAGCATGCCCAAACAACGTAGGAACGGCTTTAAGGGCTTCTGTTATGGTACATTTGCCAGCACTTTCTAAAACCCAAAATACAAATAAAATATTAGAAGCTATTAATAGTTTTGGGATTAATATTAGAGGCGTTTATGGCGAAAATACGAAAAGTACAGGAGATATGTATCAAATTTCAAATCAACAAACTTTAGGGGTTACTGAAAAAGAAATCATACAAAATTTGAATGTAATTGTAGATAAAATTATTAAACAAGAAAGACAAGCAAGAAAAATTTTAGCCAAAGACGATATTTCTTTGGAGGATTTAGTATATAGAAGTTTTGGCATCTTAAGCAATTGTAAAAAGATTTCTTCTAAGGAAGCAAGAGATTTGTTATCAAATATTAAGCTTGGAACTGACCTTGGGATTTTAAAAGAGTTAACAGATTTGAAGGTACAAAAGCTATATTTATATACGAAACCTGCTAATTTACAAAAGTTTTTGGGAGAACAGTATGAGGCTATGGAACGAGATATTAAAAGGGCAGAGGTGGTAAAACAGATTTTAAATGAGTAGATTTTGCCATTAAAAATAAAAACCCCCATAGAAGAGGGCTAGCATTTAAAATCCAAATGTCGAACCAATATAAAAAAGGTTATTAAAGCTAATATTACTATAATTGATTTGCAGTAATAGGTATAGATAGCTACAACGACAAGCAAAGCAATTATAAAAATTATATAAAACTTCATATACGCCCCTCCTATGGGTCTCCACTAAGAATAGTGGGCTAAGAGGCAATGCCTCTGTTAACAAGTTACCAATAGCAATAATGCTATACTTATATTATACCATAATCAACATAAAAAATCAAAACAAATCTCAAATAGGACATGAAAAAGGAGAGTGATTTTTAAATGACATATAAATTTACAAACAGAGCCAAAAAAGCAATTGAACTGGCCAATGAAGTAGCAATCGAGTTAGGACACAACTACATTGGAACCGAGCATGTTTTATATGGCTTAAGCAAAGAAGGAAGTGGCGTTGCTTCCAAAGTATTAGGAAATCAAGAAGTTACACCAACAGAGGTAATCGATAAAATTATTGAATTAATTGGTCAAGAAGAGCCAATTCCAGAAACATTAGGCTTTACGCCAAGAACCAAAAGAGTTTTCGAAAATGCTTTTATCGAAGCTAGAAAATTGGGTTACAATTACATTGGAACCGAACATTTATTAATTGGAATCTTAAGAGAAGGGGATTGCATTGCAGCAAGAATTCTATTAGAACTAAATGTAAATATTCCTAAACTATACAATGAAATAGTAAAAGTAATTAATGAAGGAGAAGACTTAAACGACAACAATGCCACTAAACAAGAAAGAAAAAGTGGAAGCTACAACCAAACAACAACCTTAAATCAATTTGGAGAAGACTTAAGCAAAAAAGCAGCAGAAGGAAAGCTTGACCCAATTATAGGAAGAAAAGAAGAAATTGAAAGAGTTATTCAAATTTTATCCAGAAGAACTAAAAATAATCCTTGTTTAATTGGTGAGCCAGGTGTAGGTAAAACAGCAGTAGTAGAAGGGCTAGCACAAAAAATAGTAGCAGGAGATGTACCAGAAATTCTAAAAGATAAAAGAGTCGTATCTATGGATATTTCTGGTATGGTAGCAGGTGCTAAATATAGAGGAGACTTTGAAGAAAGAATCAAAAAAGCCTTAGCAGAAGTTAAAAAAGCAGGTGATATCATTTTGTTTATTGATGAAATGCACACCATTGTAGGAGCAGGAGCAGCAGAAGGAGCCATTGATGCGGCTAATATCCTAAAGCCATTATTAGCAAGAGGAGAAATACAATTAGTAGGAGCTACCACATTAAATGAATATCGAAAATATATCGAAAAAGATTCGGCACTAGAAAGAAGATTTAGCCCTGTTAATGTAAATGAGCCATGCAATCAAGATACCATAAAAATTCTAAAAGGAATACGAGACAAATATGAAGCACATCATGGCGTAAAAATTACAGACGAAGCAATCGAATCAGCAGTGGCCATGTCAGTTCGCTACATTAATGATAGATTTTTGCCAGATAAAGCAATTGACCTAATTGACGAAGCAGCCTCTAGGGTAAAATTAAAAACATATACTGAGCCAGAAAATTTAAAAGAATTAGAAGAACAACTAGAAGAAGTAAAAAAAGATAAAGAAGAAGCAGTAAGAAACCAGAAATTTGAAAAAGCAGCAGCCTTAAGAGATAAAGAAAAAGAACTAAAAAGTGAATACGAAAAAGAACAAACAAAATGGAAAAATAAAAAAACAAAAGAAGTAACCAACATAACAGAAGAAAACATAGCAGAAGTTATTAGTAGTTGGACAGGAATACCAGCTAAAAAAATAACAGAGGACGAAAATGTAAGACTAAAAAATTTAGAAAAAAATTTACACGAAAGAGTAATTGGTCAAAACGAAGCAGTAGAAGCAGTAGCCAAAGCCATTCGAAGAGGAAGAGTAGGACTAAAAGACCCCAAAAGACCAATTGGTTCCTTCCTTTTCTTAGGACCAACTGGTGTCCGGAAAAACAGAATTATCCAAAGCTTTAGCCCAAAGCCTATTTGGTGACGAAAATGCTATGATAAGAGTAGACATGAGCGAATTTATGGAACCACATTCCGTATCCAAATTAATTGGTTCGCCTCCCCGGCTATGTAGGCTTTGACGAAGGAGGGCAATTAACGGAAAAAATAAGAAGAAAACCATATTCAGTCATTCTTTTTGACGAGATTGAAAAAGCCCATGGCGATGTTATGAATATGTTATTACAAATCTTAGAAGATGGACGTTTAACCGATAGCCAAGGAAGAACCGTAAACTTTAAAAATACCGTAATTATCATGACTTCTAACATTGGTGCAAGATTAATTACGGATAAAAAAGCGTTAGGTTTTAGTCAAAACTTAGGAAAAGAAGAGAATAGCAAAAAAGAATACGAAGAAACGAAAAAAGAAGTCATGGAAACCCTAAAAAGAGAATTAAGACCAGAATTTATCAATCGTATTGACGAAATTATTGTGTTCCATAAATTAACAGATGCAGAAATTGGTGATATTATTGATATTATGCTAAACGAAGTTACCAAAAGATTAGAAGCACAAAAAATTAAAATTGAGTTGCAACCAGAAGTAAAAAGCTTAATTGCAAGTAAGGGGATTGATAAGAATTTTGGAGCAAGACCACTTAGAAGAACGATTCAAAGTGTACTAGAAGATAAGTTGGCAGAGGAGATTTTGGATGGCAAGTTGAAGAAGAATAAATTGGCAAAAGTTGGGGTAAAAGACGAGAAGATTGAAATTATGTAGGATGAGGATTAACCTCATCTTTTTAAATTTGCAATGTACTTTGCAAAACCAAAAAAAACATGATATAATGAGCCTACAAATAAAAAATAAAAGGTGATAAAAATGCTAGAAAAAATAAACAATCCAGAGGACGTAAAAAAACTAACCACCGAAGAAAAAAAACAATTAGCACAAGAAATAAGAAGCTACATCCTAGACGTTGTATCAAACAATGGAGGGCATCTAGCCTCAAACTTAGGAGTAGTAGAACTAACTATAGCCTTACATAGTGTATTTGACTTGCCAAAAG
>CANRXN010000101.1 GCA_947643945.1 uncultured Clostridium sp. | reverse complement strand
CGATTACAAAATTAGGTTTGAAAATGAAACACCAAAACCAGAAAATGTAGTATTTATTTACCAAGACCAAGAATTTGGAAGTTTAGCACAATTACAAACGCAGTTATCTGGAACCATTGAAGCTACTAACGAAGATAAACTAGTAACCTTACCAATTAAATGGAAATGGCCTTATGAAACAGGAAGAGACGATATGGAAATTGAAACCAATGATAGACTAGATACCCAAAATGCAAAAGACATAAGAGATTATACTTTTAATGTTATCGTATCAGGAACACAAGTAGTGCCACAACATTAAAAACAAAAGAAAAAAGAAATTTGAAAATGGGTAACTTAAGATAATCTTGTTGTTAAGTTAATTACGGCAAAGCCTATATTCTACCATACAGTATTTGCTTGTTTGTCAATACTAAAAAGTAGAGACAAGATAGAAAAACTTGTCTCTACTAAAAATAAAAAAGGAGGGATGTGTTTTTTTGAAAAAACTAAAAAATCCATTAAAAAACAAAAAAAGAGAAACAACACTTATCTTAGTTAGTATCATGATTTTAGTATTATTCTTTTCTGGCTATAGCATGGGAAAAGAACATAGCAATGTAAATGTTGAAACCAATGCTAAAATTGCAGAACCAATACTAATTGTTGAAAATAATCCTATCCTTGAAATGGATGGAAAAGAAAAGATAGGATACTATGATTTTAAAGTAAAGAACCACAAAGAAACAGGAGAAATAACAGAAGTTGACCTAAACTACAACATTGAAATTATAGCACCCATCGAAAAAACAATTAGCTTTAAATTGTATCAAGAAAATGAAGAAATACCATTACAAAACAACAAAACAAAAGACTTTACGTTAGAAAAGGAAAAAGTACAAGAGCACAATTACCGATTAGAGATTGTTTACGATAAAACCCAAAGTGATTCGATAGAAGACATTATACAAGAAGTTCAAATAAAAGTGCACTCACAGCAACTAGGAACTTAGAATTAAAGGAGGCTAATATTTTTGAAAAAACAAAAAACAAAAATTATTTTATTCCTTAGCATACTTATAATAATCGTTATTTTTTTAAAGCCAAAGCAAGAATTCTTAAATACTAAATTTCAAGACGAACTTATTTTTTTCAAATTACTTTCTTTGCACAAAAAAGAAGATATCCCAACCTATTATTTTAGGTTAAAAGATAAAACTACAAAACAAAAAGATATTACTTTATTAGATAGTGTAAAACAAGATACATTAATACGAGAAAAAATAGCACCTCGGCACAAACGGAGAATTCCAAATAGCATTACAGGCAAGCAAAAAAATGAACTATCGAATCCAATTTAAAAGCACTAATGAAAAGCCGGAAAACTTATATTTCCAAATAAAGGGAGATGATAAAAAATACAAAAAAATAGAGGATATGGAAACGAATTTAAAAGGGGAAATAGAACAAAATAAAAATATTATCATACAATGGAAATGGGATTATGAAAAAAGCAAAATAGAAAATATACAAGACACAAAAGATGGAGAAACCATAAAACAATATCAT
This sequence comes from uncultured Clostridium sp., assembly GCA_947643945.1. Classification (GTDB taxonomy): domain Bacteria; phylum Bacillota; class Clostridia; order TANB77; family CAG-508; genus CAG-269. The sequence goes on along the minus strand of CANRXN010000101.1, from coordinate 3,337 downwards.
TTTACCATTTATGCCAAAGGAGAATAAAAACTGATTCTACCTTGTATGAATTACAACAAATTTGTGCAAATTAATAAAAAAGTATTAATTTGCACAAATTTATTGTAAAAATAGTTGATATTTTTTACAATTTAAGATAAAATCTAAAAAGACAAAAATGAGGGAGGCAAAACGCTTATGATAACATTGGAAGAAGTAAGAAAAAACAAAGAAGTAGAAGCCCTAATATTAGGGGCGCAAAAGCAACTAGATGGACTTCGGCTATACCGAACACAGTCATAGACATATATCCATTGTTTCCAAAAGAGCAGGAGAAATCTTAGAAATATTAGGATATCCTGAAAGAACGGTTGAATTAGCTAAAATAGCAGGTTATTTACATGATATTGGAAATTGTGTGAATCGTACTGACCATGCTCATAGTGGAGCAATCTTAGCCTATAATATTTTAAAAGATATGGGAATGCCAGTAGAAGAAAGAACCGAAATTATGATGGCAATAGGAAACCATGACGAGCAAACAGGAACAGCTGTAAGTGACATATCAGCAGCGCTAATTTTAGCCGATAAATCAGACGTACACAGAGACAGAGTTTGTAACACAAATTTATCAACCTTTGATATCCATGACAAAGTAAATTATGCCGTAACCAATGCTAGCTTAAACATAGACAGTAAAGAAAGAAGAATTATCCTAAAACTAACGATTGATACAAAAATTTCTCCGGTATTAGACTACTTTGAAATTTTTATGGACAGAACTATGATGAGCAAATATGCAGCAAAATACTTAAATATATGGTTTGAATTGTTAATCAATGATACCAGATTATTATAAAAACGAAAGGAAAGAAATAAAAAATGAAAAAAGTAAAAATAATAACCCTTACATTAGTTGTTTTAATGATTACACTAGTAGCCTTTGTAGGAATTTATACGAAAAAACAAAATAGAATGGAAAATCAGGTAAAAGATTATGCTTTTGCTATGGACTTAAAGGGAAGTAGAAATATTAGATTAAAAGTAAACCAAGAAAAAGAAACAATCATAAAAGATGCCGAAGGAAAAGAAGTAGAAGAAGAGGAAAATCTAACAGATGAACAATTAACAGAAAAAGGTTACCACAAAGAAGAAATACCAAACAACAGTGAAGAAATAAAAACAGTAGAAAACTATCAAGCATCTAAAAAAATGATAGAAAAAAGATTAGAAAAATTAGGGGTAAATGGCTATATCATAAAACTAGAAGAAGAAACAGGAGACATTGTAATTGAATTACCAGAAAATGACGGTACAGACCAAGTAATTAGCAACCTAGGAACAACAGGAAAATTTGAAATTATAGATAGCCAAACAAAAGAAGTGCTAATGACAAATAGTGATATCAAACAAGCAAAAGTTATGTATAGTACGGGAAATAGTACAAGTGCAACTAATAGTGGGACAACCGTTTATTTAGACATTGAATTCAACAAAGAAGGGGCAAAAAAATTAGAAGAAATCAGTAGTAAATATGTAAAAGTGGACGAGCCTACTAGCGAAGCGGAAGAAAATCAAACAGAACAAAATGTAGAAAACGAGGGCAACGCGGAAAACACAGCAGAAGAACAAAAAATAACCATGAATATAGACGGTAGTGAAATCATGTCAACCAGTTTCGAAGAACCAATTAGAATTGGAAGGCTACAATTATCCATAGGAAGTGCTACCACCGATAAAGAAGCTTTACAAGGCTACATTGACCAAGCAACTAACATGGCAACTGTTTTAGATACCGGAAATATACCAGTAAAATACGACGTAAATGCTGAATCAAATCAATATATTTTAAGTGACATTACCGAAAATGAAGCACAAATTGCAATTTACACTATATTAGCAATTATTGTAATAGGACTAATTTTATTAGTTATTCAATATAAAAAAATAGGATTATTAGGAGTCATCTCCTACATTGGCTTTATTTCTACTTTATTAATTGTTGTTCGTTATGCGAATGTCGCAATTGCTATAGAAGGATTAGTAGGAATTATCATGGCACTTATATTAAATTATATTTTAGTAAAGAAACTGCTAGAAAAACATCAGAAAGTAGGAGAAGCTTATAAGGATTTCTTTATCAAAATAATACCAATTATGATTTTAGTGATAGCCTTTAGTTTTATCAAATGGACACCAATTAGTAGCTTTGGTATGACAATGTTTTGGGGCATCGTGTTAATGGCAATTTATAATGTAATTATTACTAACAGTTTGTTAAAAATAGAAGCAAGAAAGGAAAAATAGAAAATGGATAAAATAAGCAAAAAAACAAAGTTATTAACACTTTTGATAGCAGTCGTAATAGTAGCAGGTGTTATTGTAACTTGCACGATGGGACTAAATTTTGATTTAAGATACCAAGAGGCAAAAAAAATCCAATTATATTTGGAAAAAGATTTTGCAATAGAGGATATCAAACAAATAACCAATGAAGTATTGCCAAATCAAAATGTCATTCTTCAAAAAGTAGAACTATTTGAAGACACAGTAAGCATTTTAGCAAAAGACATAACAGAAGAACAAAAAGCTAATATCATTACAAAAGTAAATGAAAAATATGGAACCGAATTATCAGCAGAAAATATAACCATAACAAATGTTCCTCATACAAGAGGAAGAGATATCATAAAACCATATATTGTGCCATTTTCAATTGCGACTATTGTTATTTTAGTTTATATGGCGATTCGATATTATAAAATAGGAATGTTTAAAACATTGGCAAAAACAGCTATCTTGTTGGTACTAGCACAAGCGATATTACTTAGTATAATGGCAATTGCTAGAATTCCAATTGGAAGGGTAACGATTCCATTAATATTAGCTGTTTATGTGCTATCTTTAATAGGATTGACTTCTTATTTTGAAAAGGGTTTAGCAGAAAAGAAAAAAGAAGAGGAAAAATAATTAAAATAGAAGAAAAGTAGATTAGCAGGAACAAGTGCTAATCTACTTTTATGTTTGCTATTATGGTACCAAAACCAAAATCCAAAAAAATCGAAAAAAAACTATACAAAAACAAAAAACTAATGATATAATAAAGACCAAAGAAGAATAAAAAACAAAAGAAAGGGAAAATAAAAATGGGAAACATCGTATTATTAGACGAACTAACAATAAACAAAATAGCAGCAGGAGAAGTAATCGAAAGACCAGCATCTGTCATAAAAGAAATGGTAGAAAACTCAATTGATGCAGGAGCTACCAATATAACAGTTGAAATCAAAAACGGAGGAATCTCTTACATAAAAGTAACAGACAACGGAAAAGGAATTGCCAAGGACGACTTAGAAAT
>CANRXN010000100.1 GCA_947643945.1 uncultured Clostridium sp. | reverse complement strand
GGGATGTTTACTACCACAAAATGCTGTTAAAGAAGTAACTGACTTTGACCAAGTAGCAAATGGCATTAACTCTGGAAATTGTGCTTTATTTGTCGACACTTTAAATGAGGCTTTTGATATCGAGGTTAAAGGTTTTAAACAAAGAAGTGTAGACAGTCCTAACAATGAAATTGTAATTAAAGGTCCACACGAAGCCTTTGTAGAAAATATTAGAACCAATACCTCTTTATTAAGACGAATTGTCAATAACGAAAATCTAATCATTGAAAACCTTGAAGTTGGAGAAATCACCAAAACCAAATGTGCGGTTTGCTATATGAAAAACATTACCAACACCGATTTAGTAAATGAAGTAAAATACCGCCTAAACAATCTAGAAATTGACTCTTTGCTATCAGCTGGCGAATTAGAACAGTTAGTTGTTGAATCCAATGCCTTAGGAATCCCAGAAACCATCTCTACAGAAAGACCAGACAAAGCTGCTAAATATTTATTAAAAGGTCGTGTCATTGTCATTGTAAATGGTACCCCTTATGGCATTATCATGCCTTCCATTTTAATTGACTTCTTAACTTCTCCTGAAGATACCAACATGAAGGTCAACTTTGCAAATTTCTTAAGAGGTCTTCGTTTTTTAGCTGCTTTTATTACCTTACTTTTACCACGGATTATATGTAGCCATTACCTCTTTTCACCAAGAAATTCTGCCAACGGGATTACTATACTCTATTTTAGCTTCTCGAGAAAATGTACCATTTCCTATCATTGTAGAAATTCTTTTGATGGAAATTTCTTTTGAATTAATTCGTGAAGCTGGTCTTCGTGTTCCTTCTGCTATTGGACCTACCATTCGGAATTGTTGGTGCCTTGGTTCTAGGACAAGCAGCAGTTACTGCCCGGTATTGTAAGCCCGATTTTAATTATTATTGTGGCTATGACTGGTATTGCCTCTTTTGCAATTCCCGATTTTTCTTTCCGGCTTTCATTTACGATACTTCCGCTTTGCCTTCGTCCTACTTGGTTTTATGTGCCGGATTTTTAGGAATTGCCCTTGGCTTATTTGTTTACATTAGTTTGGTTTGTAGCTTGCGTTCCTTTGGCGTTTCTTATACAACACCATTTGCTCCAGCTACCAGTTCAAACGGAAATGGCTATTTATTAAATCCTATTTGGAAACGAGAATATAGACCTCCCTTTGTTGCTTCTAAACGTAAGCAAGATCAATCAAAATTTTCTATGAAATGGAAATATCATAATCAATAGAAAGGAACTACTGTTATGACAAAATCAAAAATTGGTACCATGGAAGCGATTATGTTAGTCTTAACTATCATAATAACCCATACCATCTCTTCTATGCCAAGAGATATTTTAGTAAATACAAAATCTGCAACCATCATTAACTTACTATTTGTAAGTATCTTAGCCATTCTCTTTTCTTACTTAGTAGTAAGGTTAATGAAAAATTTTGGTGGCAGTGATATTATTGATATTTCAGCCTATTTAGGCGGAAATGTTTTAAAAACAATTGTTGGGATTATCTTTATCCTTTATTTTATTATCAGCTCTAGCCTGTTACTTAGGAACTTTTGTGAAAGCTTAAAAATTATCTACTATCCTATGACAAACCTAGTTTTTATTGTGGCCTTATTTGTAATTGCTATATGTACTGCCAATCGACTAGATTTCAATGCTTCCTTAAAAACAAATTTATTAATTGTACCACTCGTTTTAGTAAGTATTGTGTTTTTATTTCTTTCCAATATGAACAAATTTGTCCCCCAAAGAGCTTTTCCTATTTTTGGTAATGGTCTATTTGATACCTTTGTTTTAGGGCTTGGAAATCTAGCTTCTTTTGGTGGAATTTCCTTTTTATATTTTTTACCACCCTACTTAAAAGAACCCCAAAAAATGAAAAGAATAGCACTTGTTTCTATTGGTATATCAGCAATTTACCTAATTTTGTGTGTAGCAACCTTACTTTTTATGTTTTCCTTTTTTATTAACACAAACGAAATAACACCACTTTATAATGCCACAAGATATATCGAGTTTGGTAGCTTCTTCCAAAGATTAGAATCTATTTTTCTTCTCATTTGGATTCTAGCTTTTGCTTGCTACCTAAGCATTACAAGTAAATTTTCTATGGGGATTTTTAAAAAATTAACCAATATTGAAACCAAAAAACCTTTAATTGATATTTTTGGACTTCTTATTTTAGGAATTGTTTTACTCCCTAAAAATTACGCGATCTCCTCTAAATTTGAAACCACTATCTATCCTTATCTAGTCTTAGGTATTACCTTTTTCTTAAGCATCAGTATATTGATTTTTGCTAATATTATGAAAAGAAAACGCAGGGATTAGGGGGACGTTCCTTAAAATCCCTATTTCAGGGATTAGGGGGACGTTCCTTAAAAATCCCTATTTCAGGGATTAGAGGGACGTTGCTTAAAATCCCTATTTATAAAAGGAGGATTTATCTTGAATAAAATCATACGAAATGTATTTGTTGTTATTTTAATTATTACCTTTGTCATTGCTTTTTCCAGCTCTTATCTTTCTCTTAGTATTGATAATTTAGCTTATGTTTTAGCCATTGGCATTGATAAAGGAAGTGACAATAATTTGCAAGTAAGTTTTCAATTTTCTACTACTTCTAAAACTACAGAATCTGGTGCTAGCGAAAAAACTCCTACGGTTATCGATTCGGTAGAAGCTCCCTCTCTTAGCACAGCCTTTAATTTAATGAACAGTTACATGGGAAAAGAATTAAACTTATCCCATTGCAAAGTTATTATTTTTGCGGAGGACTTTGCTTATACCGGTATTGCAGAAGAAATTTACACTTTAATTAATAACACACAAGTAAGACCTTCTGCAAACATTGTCGTTAGCAAATGCACTGCCAAATATTACATGGAGCAAACCTCTCCCGAGTTAGAAAATCTTCTTTCAAAATATTATGAAATTTTCACAAACTCTAGTAAATATAGTGGATTTAAACCAGATGCTACTATTGGTGATTTTTTTAACGCTTTAATTTGTAAAACTTGTGAGCCAGTTGCTATTTTGGGAGGGATTTCTACCGAAAAACCTGAAAATCAAGGAAATAATCACATTCAAGAAAATTACAATGTAAAATCTAATCAAACCCCAATTGAAGGAGAAAACGGTAGTGAAAATATTGGAATTGCAGCCTTTAAAGACGATATCTTAATTGGTGAGCTTTGTGCTTTAGAAACCACATCCTACTTGGCATTAACAAACGAAGTAGACCGCTTCTTAATTTCCATTGCCGACCCTGACGACACAAGCAGTTACATCGATATTTACATTACCCCTGCTAGTCCTACTTCTATTACCGTAGACACCTCCACTAACTCACCTTACATCAAAGTAAAAACAAGCTTTAATGGTCGTATCTACTCCATGACAAACGACTCTAAGTACTTAGATCCAGAAATATTAGATAACATCTCTAAAACCTGCAACAAGTATTTAGAATCTGTCTTTGGTGACTATCTTTATAAAACTGCAAAAGATTTTAAAGCAGACATCAATGGATTTGGAAAATACGCCTTAAATAACTTCTTTACCACAGAAGACTTTGATACTTACAATTGGTGTGACAATTATCAAAATTCCTTTTTTGATGTAGAAGTTAATACTTCTGTAAAATCTCGGCATGCTAATTACAGAAACTTAAAAATGTCCTTGCCATTTAAACTTAGGAAACCATTGGCAACGTTGAAAGGAGCAATTATTTTGTCTAGTTTTACTTATCATATATTATTTTTAATAATTAGTTTATATATTTTATTAAAAGCCATACGGCTATGCTTTATATGAAATAAATACCGTAAAAAATAAACTTGGTGGTATTACGGTTATTGCTTTTAGTATTGGCGTCGTTATTTTTTCTAACCTTGTTATTTGGATGTACTAAAAGCTAAGTATTCTTCTAAAAGATATCTTTGGTATTCGTTATATAGTTTGTCTTTATACTCGCTTGCCTCTACCCAAAGAATCTCATGATCTTGTTCAATTGGCTCTGTTACTTTTTTGTCCAATTGGACAAGATAACAAGTTGCCGTTACATCTAACGGTCCTTTTGCAATTCCATCTGCCCAAGAAGTAAGTTTATCAAAATATTGGATGTTTTGAATGGTATAACCGAGTTTCTTCTAACATCTCTCTTTTTAATGCTTCTATTTCATTTTCGCCTTGTTCTATTCCACCACCAAATAAAAAGAAGTAACCATTCGCACTTGCAATTGCTATTTTTTTATCTTCTTTTCTCTCTATTATGGCATAGGTTGCTTCTCTTTTTTTATAGTTTAGTCCTTCTATTTTCTTTCCTATTCTTTTCATTTTTATTTCATCCTTTCGCCTTGGAGAGAAGGGACAATTGGGGACGGTTCTTAATTGTCCCTTCTCCCCTTAGGCTAGTTCAAAGTCTATTTGTCTTAGTAATTTGCTAGCTTTTTTTACACGTATCGTTACTTTGTCTCCTATTTTGTATGTTTTGTTGGTCTTTTCGCCAATTAGTCTTTTTCTATTTTCGTCATAAATAAAGTATTCGTCTCCTAAGTCTTGAAATCCAATTAATCCTTCTACGGTGTTTTCTAATTCTACAAATATACCAAAAGAAGTAACAGAAGATACGATTCCTTCGTATTGTTTTCCTATTTTGCTTTCCATATATTCTGCTTTTTTTAGGTCTTCGGCTTCTCTTTCTACTTTTGTGGCAATTTTTTCTCTTTCACTGGATTGTTTAGCTTTTGCTTCGGCTTGCTCTTTATGGTCCTCTATCCAGTTGGACGCTACATCATAGTTTTCTTGCAAATATTTTGATATCACTCTATGGATAAATAAGTCTGGGTATCTTCTAATGGGAGAGGTAAAATGACAGTAGT
>CANRXN010000099.1 GCA_947643945.1 uncultured Clostridium sp. | reverse complement strand
ACGAATAATGAACTAGAACAATACAATATATATGAAAGAAAGAAGATATTTTTAGATAATAAAAGTAGACACAGTAACGATTTAGCCTGGATTATAGACAAGAATTCTGTTTGTATCTCTGAAGACGGAGATGGTGGACCGATTTCAATTAATGAAATTGATTTACCAAACAATGTAAAAACTGGTGAAGTGTATGAAAAAGTTAATAACAAATATGTTTATAATCCCGATATAACTATAGAACTAAATAAAATAATGTAAAAAAAGTGGGCGTATAGCTGTTGACACGAAATCAAAGATTTCATGTCAACAACTTAATTCCAATAAATACGATGTTGTAAAAAAAATCACCACTTTCAGAAGTGTATGGAGACTTGCCTTAGTAAAATATTTGCAAAATAGACTTTTCATTACAGCCTTTCCATTATGATTTTTACATCTTTTTAGTTGATGCTCTTAGTATATCTAATTCTGTTACCATAGTTGTCAAAACCATGTAATACAATATATACACGAACACTTAGCATCAAAACCCCACAATCTCATCATAAATCTCCATCGCATAATTATCCGTCATACCGAGAGATAAAAAACAAAACAGCCTGGCAAAAATCAGCCTTACTAGAATCCTGGAAAAGAACCCTATTCTTAAAATGAGAAGAAGACCTAGTAGAATAATCATAAAAACTATAAAAAAAGTCCAAAAACCCAGAATACAATTTAGGATAGAACCTTTGTAAAGACTGAATCGAAGAAAAAGCACTCTTACCATCAAAACAAGCCATCAAGCAATCATAAATTTCAGTCAAAACAAGTTCAAAATAGCGATTAGAAGGCATAAGTCTAGTAGAATAATAAATATTCTGGTAATTAAAAGCCTTAATCTTATTTAATAAAGAAAAAGCCTCAGCCGAAAAGCACAAGCCATCTTCAGGAGAAGAATGCCCGGCACAAATCAGCAATCAAAAAATGAATAATATTAGAATTATTTAAGGTACGTTCTTTCCTATTAAAATTAAGCAAATCATAAAGCTCTGTCAAATGACCATCCAAAATACCAAGAGTAATAGCATCCTCAATATCACGACCAACATAAGAAATCTTATCAGCCACCTTTACAACACAAGCCTCCCAAGTATAAGGAGAAAACTGATTGGGGCGAACGTAATCAGCCAAATTGATTGCCTCAAGCCTTGGCTTAATACCATTTTCGTCAATCTCACCACAATGAGAAATAATACCATCTCTTACGGCATAAGTAAGATTCAAATTCTGTCTATTCTTTTCATTATCTTCTAGCAACTCAATAGAATCTACAAGATCTAAACCATTCTTTTCATGCCAAAAAGGAGTGCCTAAATCCCTCTTAGAAAAACTAGACAAAATCTTCTCACCACTATGTCCAAAAGGACTATGCCCCAAATCATGACTAACCGCAATTGCTTTTGTTAGTTCGGTATTTAGTCCTAAGTAATTAGCAATCGAATAACTAATAGACTCAACATGAGTGACATGCTCAATCCTAGTACAAATATGGTCATTTTCAGGCGAGAAAAAAACCTGTGTTTTATGCTTTAATCTTTTATAACTATTAGAATGAATAATTCTTGTATAATCTCTTTCAAACTCACTACGAATATCCGTATCTCTATGATACAAAGGACATTCCCTAGCGATAATATTTCTCCAATTTGGATTATTTTCATTTGCTGCACAATTTTTAAATAAACCTTTCATATTGTCACCTCAGCTATACTATATAATAAAAAATCGTAAAAGTCTAGTAACTAAAAAAGGCAAAAATTCTAATAAAAATAGTTGAATAAAAAACAATAAAATAGTATAATAAGACCCGAAAGGAGCGTAAAAAATGTTTAACTTAGTAAAAGACGAATACGAAGAAAACGTAGACGACATCCTAAAAAACATCAACAAAATGATAGAAGAAAATAAAAAAGAAGAAAACAAACAGCTAAAAGAGGAAAATAAATAAAAAAACTCATAATCGAAGCAAAAAACGAGAAAGGAAAATCAATAAAATGGGAAAAATATTCGTAATCGATGGAACTGATGGAAGCGGAAAACAAACACAATTTGAAAAATTAAAAGAAAGCCTAAGCAAAGAAGGAATAGACTACAAAATTGTAAGCTTTCCTAACTACGAAAGTCCAAGCTCTTCCTTAGTCAAAATGTATCTATCTGGAGAATTTGGAACTGATGCTAAAAAAATAAGTCCCTACATAGCATCCACTTTTTATGCAGCAGACCGCTATGCGACTTTCCAAATAGGATATAAAGAATACTATGAAAACGGAGGAATCCTATTAGCAGACCGATATACAACCGCTAACATGGTACACCAAGCAGGAAAAATTAAAGACAAAGAAGAAAGAAAAAAATTCTTGAATTGGTTATGGGACTTTGAATTTAATCTATATAGCTTGCCAATTCCAACCGAGGTATTTTTCTTAAACATGCCAGTTGAAAAGTCTTTAGAACTAATAAAAAATAGAGAAAACAAATTTACCCATGACACCAAAAAAGACATTCACGAAAGTGACACCCAGCACCTATTAGACAGTTATGAGGCAGCTTGCCAAGTAGCAAAAGACTACAATTGGTATGAAGTACAATGTGTTAAAAACGATGAAATAAGAACGATTGAAGACATCCATCAAGAAATCTATGAAGAAGTTAAAAAACACATATAAGCATAAAGTGGAGCTAATTCTAGGAAAAGAAATAAAAGACTAAAAAATGTAAAAAAACATAAACCAATAAAAAACAAAGAAAACCAGAGAAAAACAAAGAAAAAATGAGAAAAGATAAAAAAACGAGAAATAAAAATAACACATAAACGAAAATTAACACAAAAACAAACCAAAAATAAATTTGGAATATTTAACCAAAAATTGTATAATATATATCGATGGTGCATTATTCTAGTCATACAAACTTTACGAGGGTGGGGCTAAAAATCCACTAAAGGGCACATCGTTGAAGTTTCTTGTTTATGCGCGAAATGCCAGTTTTGTGTGTATCCAGGGAGTAAAGAAATTAGGGAGATATGTAATGGCATACATAGTAAACCCTATTTTCGCGGAGGCTTAAAAGGAGTTCTTAAGAGTTTAAAAAACAAAACCATTAAGCAACAAAATTTAAGTTAAACCTATGTTGCGTGCCAAGACACAAAATACATAGAGTAGCCTGTCTTGAGTGAAAGTATTGGGATTATCTAAAAGAAAATAAAATTAGTTTTGGCCAAATCAATTTTATTTTTGGATTATGAAATTGCTTTTGCAAAAAAGACTAGTAAAGAAGCATTTGTATGTTAAGGAAAACTTCTAGAATGTTTGCTATGAAAAATAGCCAAGAAGGTCTAGGGATTAAGGTACAGATTTAAGTGGCGATCTGGTGTCTATTAAAAACAAAATAGATATTTCCCTTAAACGGAAACGGCTCTAGCAGTAATGCTAAGCGGGGAATAGAGAAATTCAACCAGACCTAAACTGTAAAATTTACTTAGGCTTTTACCATCTAAAAACCGAAAAATATTGAAGAAGTGATGGAAAACCCATCACTTCGTTTTACATAAAGCGAAAGGAATGTTAGTAAAATGAACAACACACAAGAAAGAGAAAGCAAAGAAAAACAAAAAACTAAAAAAGAAGAATCACCAATAAAATGGTTTGTACAAGTATTTATCATGACATTTATTCTATCCATGATATTTTCTTACATATCAGCAAATGGTGTATCACACCTAAACTTAGTATCAGCCATTTTAATCTTAATTTTAGTCATTGTGGTTGGAATCTTTTTTGACATCATAGGAGTAGCAGTAACTGTTGCCAATGAGTATGAATTCCATGCCAAAGCAACTAAAAAAGTAAAAGGTTCAAAAGATTCCATTAAATTAATCCGTAATGCACCAAAAGTTGCCAACATTTGTGCTGACGTAATCCGGGGACATATGCCGGGGTCTTAAGTGGAGCAATCAGTGCCTTAATTGCTATGAAAATAACCCAACAATTTGGTTTAAACTTTGATTTGCAATTTTTATTAAGTGCCCTAGTAGCAGCCTTAACCGTAGGAGGAAAAGCATTAGGAAAAGGGATTGCCAACAACCAGTCAACAGGAATTGTACATGCCGTAGGAATAATACTAAACAAATTTAGTAGAGATTAAATATTCCTATGCTGTGTCCCCATTTAAACCCGGAACCAGTGGGGACGTTTAGAAAAAAGAGGTGATTTTTAAGTTATGAAGGCATTAGTAACAGGAGCATCTTCAGGAATTGGAAAAGATATGGCAAGAGAGCTTGCAAAAAAAGGATATAACCTAGTATTAGTGGCAAGAAATGAGGAGCTACTACAAAAACTAGCACAGGAATTAAAGCAAGAAAATAAGATAGAGGTTGAAATAATAGCAACCGATTTAGCTATAGTAGAAAACTGTAAAGAAATCCACAAAAAAGTAAAAAATGTGGATATTTTAATCAATAATGCAGGTTTTGGAGATTGTGGTAACTTTTCAAAAACCTCATTAGATAAAGAAATTGCTATGATAAATACAAATATTGTGGCATACCATACGTTAATGAAATTGTATTTAATTGATATGAAGCAAAGAAATCAAGGGAAAATTTTAAATGTGGCTTCTATTGCAGGTTTTATGCCAGGTCCTTTGATGGCTACTTATTATGCAACAAAATCGTATATTGTAAGAATTAGTGAAGGGGTTAGAGAAGAATTAAAAAAAGAAAAATCAAAGGTACAAATTAGTATTTTGTGTCCTGGACCAGTAAAAACAAATTTTAGTAATGTAGCAAATGTCAAGTTTCATTTAAGAGAAGTAAGTAGTAGTAAAGTTGCTAGTTATGCGATTAAAAGATTGGAAAAAGGTAAGTTTTATATTGTTCCTGGAATTGATGTGAAGTTTGCAAGGATTTCGGCTAAATTGGTTCCAGCTAATTT
>CANRXN010000098.1 GCA_947643945.1 uncultured Clostridium sp. | reverse complement strand
AAAAAAAGACTCACCCATACAAGACAGTTAGAAAAATACAAAGAATTCTTAAAACCAGAAGGAGAAATCTATTTTAAAACCGATGACGACGAACTATTTGAAGCGAGCCTAGAATATTTAAAAGAAAGTGGCTTTCAAGTTCTTCAAAAAACTTATGACCTACATAAAGAGCCAATTTTTGAAACAAACATTGAAACAGAGCATGAAAAAATGTTTTCAGCAGAAGGAATTAAAATAAAAGCCTGTATTGCAAAAAAATAGATTAAAAAGATAAAAAAACAAATAAGGCAAGACAAAAAAGCGATAGAAGTAGCAAGATAAGGAGGGAAAAATGGACATACAAGACATCATTGAACATAATAATGATAAACAATACATATTACAAGCCGTAAAGGAAAACGGAAAATTTTTAGACCTAGCAAGTGAAGCATTAAAAGATGACGAAGAAGTAGTAAAAACAGCGTTAGAGCAAGATAGCGAAGCACTAGAATTTGTAAGTGAAAGATTAAAAGACAACAAGAAAATAGTAGAAATGGGAGTAAAAGGAGCACCATGGACGATTTGTTATGCTTCTTCTAAACTAAGAGCAGATAAAGACTTAGTATTAGAAAGTTGTAAAAATTATGGACAAGCCTTATACTATGTAGCCCAAAACCTAAGAGACGACGAAGAAGTAGTAAAAGCAGCGATTACCAATAAAGGTAGTATCATAAAATATGCAAGTGATAGATTACGAGATAACAAAGAATTAGCTAAAATTTCGGTGGCTCAAGACAAATCCGCTTATCATTTTTTATCTTGGCGCTTGCGACAAGACGAAGATATTAAAGCAATTTTATAAAAAATACTTGTGCTTTTTTTAATTTCTATATATAATAGAATTGCAAAAAAGAAGAAGGAGAAAGAAAAATGTCATTTATCGAAGAAATCAAAAAAAGAGCGAAAAAGCAAACTAAGACAATCGTTCTTCCAGAAGCAGAAGACATAAGAATTTTAGAGGCAACTAGCCAAGTTCTAAAAGAAGGATATGCCAATATCATATTAGTAGGAAATCAAGAAAAAATAGAAAAAAAAGCCAAAGAAAACAACATTAAAATAGAAGGCGCACAAATAGTAGAGCCAAACAAAGCAGAAAATTTTGAAAAATATATTAATTTATTATATGAATTAAGAAAAAATAAAGGAATGACAATGGAACAAGCCAGAGAATTAGTAAAAGATCCTGTTTACTATGGAATGCTTATGGTAAAAGACGAAAACACAAAAGCAGATGGCTTGGTTTCAGGCGCAGCCCATTCAACATCTGAAACCCTAAGACCAGCTTTACAAATCTTAAAAACAGCACCTGGTACAAAATTAGTTTCTGCTTTTTTTGTTATGGTAGTACCAGATTGTAGGTATGGAGAAAAGGGAACTTTTATTTTTGCAGATAGTGGTTTAAATGAAAATCCAGATTCAGAAAGTCTAGCAGAAATTGCGATTTCTTCTAGTAAAAGTTTCAAGCAATTAGTAGAAAAAGAGCCTAAAGTTGCTATGCTTTCGTATTCAACTTATGGTAGTGCTAAATCACCCCTAACAGAAAAAGTAATTGAGGCAACTAAATTCGTAAAAGAAAAAGAAAAGGAACTTTTGGTAGATGGCGAATTGCAACTAGATAGTGCAATTGTACCAGAGGTAGCAGCTTTTAAGGCACCCAATAGCCCATTAAAGGGAGAAGCAAATGTGTTGGTTTTTCCCAATTTAGATACACGGAAATATTGGTTATAAGTTGGTGCAACGATTAGCTAAGGCAGAAGCGTACCGGACCTCTTTGCCAAGGTATTGCCAAACCTGTTAATGATTTGTCTAGAGGATGTAGCTGGAAAGATGTGGCACGGGGTTATAGCAATTACTGCTGTGCAAGCCCAGGAAAATTAATGAAAATCAGCATCTTGTACATTTTTGAATCTTGATTACAAACCTCGATGTACCAACGTACATCTTCAGCTTGTAATCAATCTTAAAAATGCACAATATACTAATTTTGATTAATCTTCAAATTTTGAAAAAGCAGCATTGAAAAAATAAAGAGGAGGAACGCTTATGAAAATTTTAGTTCTAAACTCAGGAAGTTCGTCATTAAAATATCAAGTAATTGATATGGAAACAGAAGAAATGTTAGCCAAAGGATATTTTGAAAGAATCGGGCAACCAAATTCCTTTCTAACCCATAAAGTAAAAGGAGAAGCCCATAAATTTGAACATCCAGCCAAAAACCATGAAAAGGCAATAGCTTTTGTATTAAACAGATTAACCAATGAAAATTATGGTGTATTAAAAAGCCTAGACGAATTAGGCGGAATTGGACATAGAGTGGTGCATGGAGGAGAAAAATTTAGCGACTCAGTAATCATTACAAAAGAAGTAATCGATGAAATTAAAAAATGTACAGACTTAGCACCATTACACAATCCAGCTTGTATTTTGGGAATAGAGGCGTGTCAAAAAATAGTACCTAATATGAAAATGGTAGCAGTATTTGATACAGCCTTCCATCAAACAATTAGCAAAGAAAAATACATCTATCCAATACCTTACAAGTACTATGAAAAATATGCAATTCGAAAATATGGATTTCATGGAACTTCGCATCAATATGTTTCCAATAGAGTAGCCCAAATTATGGGAAAAGATATAAACGACTTAAAAATCGTAAACTGTCACTTAGGACAAGGTTGTAGTGTTTGTGCCATCAAAAACGGAAAGTCTGTAGAAACGAGTATGGGATTAACGCCACTACGGAGGAATTCCTATGGGAACGAGAAGTGGAGACTTAGACCCATCCATTCTTACCTTTATTATGCAAAAGGAAAATCTATCAGCAGACGACATGAACTTTGTTTTAAATAAAGAAGCAGGAGTTTATGGAATATCAGGGGTATCCGTAGACTTTAGAGATATTGAAACAGAAGCCTTATCAGGAGAAAAACAAGCAATGCTATCGTTAGATGTTTATCATTATTTAGTAGCATGCTATGTAGCAAGATGCGCTGTAGCTATGGGAGGAATTGATGTACTAACCTTTACCGCTGGTGTTGGCGAAAAAGGTCCAATTTCAAGAAAAGCAATAGCTCAGCAATTAGAATTTTTAGGGGTTAAAATAGACGAAGAAAAGAATAAAATAAGAGGAGAAGAGGCAGAAATTTCAACAGCTGATTCAAAAGTAAAAGTCTACATTGTTCCAACCAATGAAGAATTAATGATTGCAAGAGAAACCTTAAAGTTAGTGTAAATGGCCCAAACAAACCCGGAACCAGTGGGCATGTCCCCATTTAAACCCGGAACCAGTGGGGAAAAAGAAAGGAAAGAGAAAAAATGAAAATATTAGTATTAAACTGTGGAAGTTCGTCATTAAAATACCAATTAATTAACATGGAAACAGAAGAGGTGTTAGCCTCTGGAAAATATGAAAGAATAGGAGAAAAAGAAGCTTTTCTTACCCATAAAGCAAAAGGGCAAAAAAAGCAAATTGAAAATCCAGCTTATAATCATACAGAAGCAATTGAATTTGCTTTAAAACAACTAACCGACCCAGAGTACAAGGTAATTGATAGCTTAGATGAAATAGAAGCAATAGGACATCGCTTAGTACATGGAGGAGAAAAAATCGCCGAATCTGTTGTAATTGACGAAAGTGTAATCGAAGTTTTAAAGGAATGTACCGATTTAGCACCATTACATAATCCGGCCTGTATCTTAGGAATTGAGGCGTGTCAAAATGTTATGCCAAATAAACCAATGGTAGGAGTTTTTGACACTGCTTTTCATCAATCGATTCCAAAGCAAAGATATATCTATCCAATTCCTTACGAATATTACGAAAAATATGGCGTAAGAAAATATGGTTTCCATGGAACCTCACATATGTTTGTTTCACAAAGATTAGCTGAAATTGAAAACAAACCAATCGAAGATCTAAAAATTGTGACTTGTCACTTAGGGCAAGGTGCTAGCATTTGTGCCATCCAAGGAGGAAAATCCGTAGATACCAGTATGGGCTTAACGCCATTGCGGAGGAATTCCTATGGTAACCAGAAGTGGAGATTTAGACCCATCGATTCTTCTTTATCTAATGAAAAAAGAAAAATTATCAGCAGAAGAAATGGAGAATATTTTAAATAAACAATCAGGTGTGCAAGCAATTTCTGGCTTAGTTCCTGATTTTAGAGAAATCGAAAATGCAGGAAATGAAGGGAACGAAAGAGCAAAAATAGCTTTAGATAGCTTTAAATATGCAATCGCAAGCTATATTGCAAAATATGCGGTAGCTATGAATGGGGTAGATTATATCATTTTTACAGGTGGGATTGGCGAAAACCAAATCAATATTAGAAAAGGAATTTGTGAGCAATTACAATTCATGGGAGTAGAAATTGATGTAGATGCCAATAACATAAGAGGCGAAGAAAAAGTAATATCAAAAGAAAATTCCAAAGTTAAGGTGTATATCATTCCAACCAATGAAGAGTTAATGATTGCCAAAGAAACCAAAAGATTAATAAATTAGGGAGACGGGGATTAGAGGGACGTTCCTTAAAATCCCTTTTTTAGGGATTTTAAGGAACGTCCCTCTAATCCCTCTTAAGATATAGGAGTGTGAACAAATATGAAATTTGATTTTGACGAATTTACTTTCCAAGACGAAATTAATTTTATGAACTTAAATAACCAAATGGAAAGTTTGCAAGTAAAGAACATTGATACAATGGGATTTAATTTAGATACCATTTATCAAAAAATTGAAGATAAATAAAAGATAAGATAAACAAACGAAAAGGTGTTAGGTATGAAAAAAGTAATCATAGAGGCATTAAAAAATTACAAAGGTAAAATTATGTTAATGCTAATATTATTAGCATTTGACATCTATTTGTTAACTTGTCCTGCTAAAATAATAGGGGTAATTATTGACAAGTTATATGATATCGAAGGAAATAAACAAATCATTGTAAACAACCT
>CANRXN010000097.1 GCA_947643945.1 uncultured Clostridium sp. | reverse complement strand
TCTCCTCCTATGTACTTGGTATCAATCCCTTCTAATGCAAGTGATAAGATTTCTTTGTTGACTTCTTCAAATTGTCTATTGTATTCGTCTATTTTTGATTGTACCTCTTTTTCTTGGTCAGTTAGTTTTTCAATGTAGTTTTCTCTAATTATTTTTGTATTTTCTAGTATCTTTGCTGTTTTGGTTTGATTTTGCTTAATGGATGTATATTTTTCTTTTTCGCTATCTAACTTTCTTTTGTCAGTTTCTATTTCGTTTTTTTGCTCCTCCATTTCCTCCAACAACGCCGTATCATAGTCTGCTAGTTCTGTAATTAGGAAATAATTGGATAAGAAGTCACTTACACTTCGAGAGCTTAAGATTACGTCTAAATATTTTGTATCGCCTGTTTCATACATCACAACTAATCTTTTTTCTAATACTTTTTTTTGTTTTTGATATCTTTTTTCTGCTACTTTTAGCCTCTCTTCTATTTGTGTAATCGAGGTTTGCAATTCTTCTATTTTGGTACTTAATTCTTCTAATTCATTTTTTGTCTTTTCAATTCTTTCGTCTAATTTTTGAAGTTGCATAAGGTTTTGAGTCAATTCGTCTTGTACATTTTGTAGTTCTCCTGTTGCATCATTAATTTGGTTTTGTAATTCTTCTTGCTTGGTTTGCAAATCTGTCATTTCTTCTGCTTGCACATAAGAAATGATACTAAAACTACTGATTAGAAAAGCTAAAACAACACATAAAATTTTACGCATGTTTTCTCCTTTACACTTTTAAATATTTTCTCATTGAGATAACACTTCCGGATGGCTCCTATACCAATTCCTAGTAACATGTATACAAATATGATAGAATTGAACATTTCGCTAAAGGTTACTAAACTCATATTGATAACTTGCATAAATTGAGAGTTTACCATTTGCTCTGCTATAAAACTATAAGCTAGTCCTACCAAGCAAATGGAGATAACACTTGCAAATACGCCTATTATCATACCTTCTACAATAAAAGGCCAACGGATAAATCCGGTTTGTTGCTCCTACATATTTCATAATAGATATTTCTTTTCTTCTAGCATGTACCGTAAGTTTTATGGTATTGGCTATAATGAAAATAGAAATCACTATTAATAAAATCAGAATAACTCCTGTTACAATTTTAATGCCATTTGCTAGATTAATTAAAGTAGTAACGGTTTCGTCTTTACTGGTTATTTTTTTGATATTTTCAAATTTTGAAATTTGTTCTTGAACTTCTTGGCTTTTGCTTAAGTCTGTTAGTGTTACAACATAAGAGGCCGGAAAAATGTTGTTTTCCTCGTAACCTGCTAATAAGTCTTTTTTGTCGCCAAATTTTTCTTTCATTTGTGTCAGTGCATCATCTTTTGATACAAATTCTGTTGTACTTACGCCTTCCAAAGCTCTTATTTTTTCACCAACTTCATCAATTTGTGCTTGTTCTGCTTCGTTATTGATAAAGACTTGTATTCCTTGTGCTGACTCAATTTCTGCCACAAAGTGATTGATGTTTTCTGTTAAGATTAAGAAGATTCCAAAAATAATCATAGTGGCACACATAATCATTAAAGAGGCACCTGTTGATTTTTTATTTTTGAATACGTTTCCAAATCCTTCTCCTATTAAATATCCAAATCTGTTATATTTCACAATCATACCCACCTTTTTTATCATCTTTTATTATTTGACCTTTTCTAATATGGATAACTCTTTTTTTCATTTTATCTACGATATCTTTTGCGTGTGTTGCTACTACTACTGTTGTTCCTCTCATGTTGATGTCGTTTAATAAATTCATGATATCCCATGCGGTGTCTGGGTCTAAGTTTCCTGTTGGTTCGTCTGCAATTAACATAGATGGATTGTTCACTAAGGCTCTTGCTAAGGCTACCCTTTGTTGTTCCCCTCCTGATAGTTCATGAGGATACATTTTAGCTTTTCCACTTAAGCCGACTAGTGATAATACCATTGGTACTTGTCTTCTTATGTGTCTTGGTGTAGCTCTTACTATGTACATAGCATAAGCTACATTGTCATATACAGTTTTGTCTGGTAATAGCCTAAAGTCTTGGAATACCACCCCCATGCTTCTTCTTAAAAATGGAATTCTGCTTGGTTTTAAATAGGTTGTGTCTTTTCCGTTTATGATTAGATTTCCTGAGGTTGGTTCTTCTTCTTTTAGGATTAGTTTAATTAGGGTTGATTTTCCACTTCCTGAGGAACCTACTAAAAAGGCAAATTCTCCTTTGTCAATTACAAAGTTTGCATTTCTTACGGCTTTTGTTCCTGTATCATATATCTTGCTTACGTTTCTAAATTCTATCATTTTTTAAGTTCTCCTTACCTCATATTTTGGGCATTATAATCTTATTCTATCTAATCATATCAATAAAGTGTTTTTTTTGCAATACTTTTTTCATAAAAAAATGATAGAAAATGTTGGATTTTGTTACAATACAAAATCCAACATTTTCTATCATTTTTCTATTTTTCAAACTTTTCAACAATTGCTTGGGAAGTTAGTCCAAAATATTCTAATAATTCCTCTGCTTTTCCTGATTTTCCAAAAATATCCTTCATTCCCATTCTTTCTAATTTTACTGGATATTTTTCGGTTAAAACTTCACTAATAGCAGAGCCCAAGCCACCAATTATACTATGGTCTTCGATTGAAATTAGTCTTTTGGTTTCTTTAGCACATTTTAGAATCATTTCTTCGTCAATTGGTTTTATGGTATGTATATCTACTACTCGAATGTCAATTCCTTTTTGTTTTAGCTCTTTTTGTGCCTTTATCGCTTCTGAAACGGTTACTCCTGTTGCAAAAATAGTTGCATCTGTTCCTTCTCCTATTGAAACAGCTTTTCCAATTTCAAATTTTTGATTTTCGTCATAAATAACTGGCGTAGCAAGTCTTGCTAATCTTACATAAGTAGGTCCTTTTCTTTTACTAATTTCTTCAATTACCCATCTTGCTTGTGTATCATCGGCTGGCGAAATAACTGTCATATTAGGCAAACTTCTCATTAAAGAAATATCTTCTAGCATCTGGTGGGTTGCTCCATCTTCTCCTACGGTAATTCCTGCATGGGTTGCACAAATTTTAACATTCAAATTAGGATAACAAATACTATTTCTAATTTGATCATATCCTCTTCCTGCCGCAAACATAGCAAACGTACTTGCATATGGTATTTTTCCACAAGTAGCAAGACCTGCTGCTGTTCCTAACATATTAGCCTCTGCAATACCCATATCAAAAAATCTATCTGGATATTCCTTGGCAAACAAATCGGTTTTTGTTGCCCCCGCTAAATCAGCATCTAACACCACTATGTTTTCATTTTCTTTTCCTAAGCTTACCAAAGTTTCTCCATAACTTTGGCGTGTTGCTATTTTTTTATCTTCCATCTTTTTCCTTCCTTCCTAAAATGTCCCCATTGGTTCCGGGTTTTATTGGGGACATTTCTTAAATCCTTATTTCTGCTAAAGCTTGATTATATTGTTCTTCATTTGGTGCTTTTCCATGCCATCCGGCTTGATTTTCCATGAATGTTACACCTTTTCCTTTGATGGTTTTGGCAATGATACAGGTTGGTTTTCCTTTTATGTTTTTTGCTACTTCAAATGCTTTTATGATTTCTTCTATGTCATGACCGTCTATGTTGATTACTTCAAATCCAAAGCTTCTAAATTTTTCGTCGATTGGATAAGAACTCATAACTTCTTCTATGGTTCCATCAATTTGCAAGTTGTTATTATCTACTACTACACATAAATTGTCTAGTTTATATTTGTTAGCTGCCATGGCTGCTTCCCAAATTTGCCCTTCTTCGATTTCTCCATCCCCTAAGATAGCATAAACTCGGTAATCTTGTTGGTTCATTTTTCCTGCTATTGCCATACCGTTGGCACAAGATAACCCTTGTCCTAAAGAACCAGTTGTCATGTCTACTCCTGGTACTTTGTTTTTGTCTGGATGTCCTTGTAAATAACTGTTGATATTTCGAAATGTTTTTAGGTCTTCTACTTCGAAATATCCTCTTTCTGCTAGACAACTATATAATGCTGGAGAACAATGTCCTTTTGATAATACTAGTCTATCTCTATTTTCTAGCCTAGGTTTTTTAGGGTCTATGTTCATTTCTTTAAAGTATAATACGGTTAGGATGTCTGCTATGGATAGTGATCCTCCTGGATGCCCTGATTTTGCTCTATATACTTCTTCTATTATGTTTTGCCTAATTTTAGTTGCTTTTTGTTGTAGTTCTTGTATTCCTAATTGTTCCAATATGTTTCAACACCTTTCTTTTTCTATTTTCTGATTTTATTGTATCTGTTCTTAGTTTAAGTTGTCAAGGTTATTTTTGAATTTTAAAAAGATATTTTAAGAATGAATAGAGTTTGTCTTGCATAATATGGTATACTATAACAAATAATGATAAAGAAAGGACTGATTATGATGATAAATAAATATATTGAAGAACATAAAAATGAAATCATAACCAAAGTGCAAGAACTAATACAAATTCCAAGTGTTATCTCCGATTCTAGTAATCCACTGCATCCTTTTGGCGAACCCATTAATCGTGCCTTAGAATATATGTTAAACTTAGGAAAAACTTTAGGCTTTCGCACCAAAAACATCGATGGTTATTGTGGTTATATTGAATTTGGAGAAGGAGAAGAATTAATTGGAATTATTGGACATTTAGATGTTGTTCCTGAAGGTAACAATTGGAGCCATCCTCCTTTTAGCGGAGAAATTGCTGACAATAAAATTTATGGACGTGGTGCCATTGACGACAAAGGCCCTGTTATCAGTTCTTTATATGCTATGAAAGCTATCATGGAAACCTGTCGGTATTAAAAACAAGCGTGTTCGTTTAATTTTAGGCTTAAATGAAGAAAATGATTGGAAATGTATCAATTATTATAAAAAGCACGAAAAATCCCCTTCTATCTCTTTTAGTCCTGATGCTGATTTCCCTTGTATTTA
>CANRXN010000096.1 GCA_947643945.1 uncultured Clostridium sp. | reverse complement strand
TCCAAGTATCTACTAACTACCGCATGCCCTGCTTCATGATAAGCGGTTAGTTTTTTATCTTTTTCAGAATAAACTCTAGTACGTTTTTCAATTCCTACGGTTACTTTTTTTACGGCTTCTTCGATATCATTATTTTCAATTGCTTCGTGTTTGTTCTTTGTTGCTATGATAGCTGCTTCGTTTAGGATATTAGCTAGTTCTGCTCCTGTAAAGCCTGCAGTGTCTTCTGCTATACTTTCTAAGTTGACATTTTCTGATATTTTTTTGTCTTTTCCATGTATTTTTAAAATTTCTAGTCTTCCTTTTAAATCTGGTGTTGGAATGGTTATTTGTCTATCAAATCTTCCTGGTCTTAGTAATGCTTTGTCTAGCATTTCCGGACGGTTAGTAGCAGCTAATACTATGATGGTTTCTTCGGTGCTAAAGCCATCCATTTCAACTAATAATTGGTTTAGGGTTTGGTTGTTTTCGGTTTCTGCTCCACTGTTTGAGGTTCTTCTTGAACCAATGGCATCGATTTCGTCAATAAACACAATACATGGTGCTAGTTTTCTTGCTTTATCAAATAATTTTCTTACACGAGAGGCTCCTAGTCCTGCAAACATTTCGATAAATTCGGATCCACTCATGGAGATAAATGGCACATCTGCTTCTCCGGCAATGGCTTTGGCTATTAATGTTTTACCAGTCCCTGGTTTTCCATATAATAATACACCTTTTGGTATTTTAGCTCCCATTTTAGTAAATTTTTCTGGTCTTTTCAAAAAGTCTACAATTTCAACTAATTCTTCTTTTTCTTCGTCTAATCCTGCTACATCGTCAAATTTTATTTTTGTTTTTCTTTCGGTATCATTGTATACTTTCCCTTTTTCCCCTAACCCTTGCATTTTAAATATCATAATAAATAAAGCAAGCATAATTAGGGTTGGTAAAAAGGATATTAAAAAGGCTGGAATTTGAGTTAATACACTTTTAGGTTTTTGGATTAGTTCTATTTCATTGCCTTCTGCCACTTTTTCTTGTACTAATCCGATAAAGCTTTCCGTGTTTGGCACTATTGCCTTTTTTTCTTCTTCTTCATTTTTTTGTTTTACTTTTAAACTAGTACTTCCTACTGTCATTTCGATTTTTTCGATATTTCCATAGGATAATTCTTTAATTAAATCTGTATAAGCTAGTGTATTTTCATCTTCTTTTTCTTTATCCTTCATTAAAAATATGGTTGCCCCTAGTAGGATTACTAGTAAAATCATTAAACTTATTAAAGATAACCATAATTTTTTTTCTTTTTTCTTGTCATTTTTCTTTTTACTCAAAATTTCTCACTTCTTTCCTTTTCTATTTTTAGGCATTAGAACCTTGTGGCTCTCCCTCATTATTTCCTGTATCGGTTTCTTTTTCCTTCTTTTGCTCTTCTTTATCCTTTTCTTGTCTTTTCTTTTTTTCTTGTTCTTGGCGTTCTTTTTCTTCTCTTTCTTGCATCTCTTTTCTTACTAACTCTTGTGCCTCTGCAATTTTCATTAGTTCTATTTGTTGCTTCATAAACTCTGTTTTTAGTAAGAAAATAGCTGCCACCAAGTAAATAGCTGCCACGGAAACATACATTACTTGGAAATATTCCATCTTAAAATCGACAAATACATTAACGCCAACATATAACATATTTAAAATAATAGATAAAGTAAAGGCATAAATTGACATATTAAACACTGGTAAAAATCTCATTTTGATATGGGCTATCCAAGTTGCCAAATACCCGAATATGCTTAAAAACACTACATTCGATAGCGTAGTTAATAGGTACATCATAAAGCTATAAATAAATATCGTAATAAATACACTAACATACAAACTTATCACTTGAGGACTGTTTGCATAATCTATCACACTTTGTTTATTAAATTCAGTAATTCCCATTCTGTCTAAGAATTCATTGTAGTTATAACTAATAGTTCCTGCCACTGCTCCATTTTTTAATATCGCCTTGTTTTTTAGAACAATCATTCCTCCGCCTGCTTTATTTAGTTCGTTAATGTATTGATTGATGGTTTGCTCGTCCTCGGTTTTGGTATCGATAATGGTTCTTCCTACATATGAATCTTCTTCTGCAATAGTAAGCCTCTTTTCTGCCAAAACATCTAATGTTCCTTCTTTGTAAGCAAAGTCTGGAAATTCGTTTTGAAGATACCTGATTCCTTCTTGCATAATTTGATAGCTTTGATAAAGCATGCCAAGGCAAAGGATAATAGCAAATATGGCAACAATTTTACATAGATAAGAAAAAGCTTTTCCCAATCCTTCTGCTGCTAAATCTGGATATTTTTCAAGTTTCGTGATTGAATCCCATATTTTTTGAAAAAAACCTTTTTTTGTTTTTTTCTCTTCTTCTTCCATTTTATCGATACTCCCTTCTTATTTTTGAATCCACAAATTTAGTATTTACGTCAAAAATTGCTTTGTCCCCTATTTTGATTTCTTTTCCTTCTATATCACATACGACATGATAGGTTCCAATTCTTCCTAATATTTTGCAATTGCTTCCCTTTATTTTTACATAGATTTCTTGTTTTTTGAAAAAAGCTTTGATGCTGTTTAATAAATATCTTAATTTGTCTATGCTTCGAAACATATCGATATCATTTTTTACATTAACGCCATCCATATAGCCACATGGAATAATGGCTACTTTCATTTTCTTTGGCGTGGTATAGATGTTAGAATAGCCTATATTAAATCCTTTTGGTAATTCTTTTATTTCTACTACTTGTGATTCTAAGTGTGCAATTTTTTTAAGTCCTATGGTATTTTTACAAGATATTCTTCCTAAAAATGCCGACCCAACTCTTACGGCATTTAAGTGCATGTTAGGAAATTTTAAAAAGGCTGACGAATTACAAATGTGTAGCATTCCCGTTTCTATTTCGTTTAATTTTAGTACTTCAATACAATCAATAAATCTTTTGAATTGTTCTTTGGTGTAGTTATCATCATAAAAACTGGTAGAAAAATGAGAGAAAGTACCTTCTATTTTTAGGTGTTTTACCTTTTTTATTACTTCTACCATT
Organism: uncultured Clostridium sp.; assembly: GCA_947643945.1. GTDB lineage: Bacteria > Bacillota > Clostridia > TANB77 > CAG-508 > CAG-269. The sequence goes on along the minus strand of CANRXN010000096.1, from coordinate 1,975 downwards.
TCGTCACGATTGTTGTAAATAAAGCCATATCTTCCAAATCCTGTATCAATTTTTAGGTGTACTTTTACTTTCTTTTCTTGACTTTTTCCTATTTCTTCTGCTACTTCTACATCTTCTTTTGAACCAATGGTAAGAATAATATTGTTCTTTACTAGTTCTTCTACTTCTTCTTTTATTGCTGTTCCAGACAACATTAAAATATCATTTTTGATGCCTGCTTTTCTTAAGATTATAGCTTCTTCAACAGTTGCTACCGCAAAAAAAGAAATTCCTTGGTCAATTAAGAATTTGGTATATTCTACCATTCCTAACCCATAACCATTTCCTTTTACAACGGCTATAATTTTTAGTGGATTTCCATTATCGTCATTTCCTGTTTTACTTGCTAATTTCTTTATCTGTTCTATATTATGCCTTAAATCTTCTTTTTCTATTACTAATTTGCTCAAGTGTTTCTCCTCCAAGCGATGTTTTTTGGGACGGGGCAAAAAAACATCGCCTCTTTTAAATTTTATTTAATTTAATAATTTTCTTTTTTCCTATTTCATAAAACGGTGTTTTTTTACCCCGTCCCAAAAAACATCGCTTTAGTCTTTCTTTGTTAATTTCATTTTTAGTTGTCTAAGTGTTCTAAATGCTTTTTCTGAAAAACGATATAGTTTATAGGTAAAAGGTTTAAATGGCATGTACACTTCTCCAATAAATTCTGTAAAAGTTGCGCCAAAACCTTGTTTAAATCGGTACAATCCATATTGTGGATGGTTTTCGTCTACGACTCCGAGATACTCCTCTAAAGTCGTATACGTCGTCTTTTCTTTGGATTGCCATTTTTATCATTTCCCATTGTAATAAATAATTTGGCATTAGGTTGCGGTGACTGTTACTGCTCGCTCCATATAGATACCACGTTTTATTTCCATAAAAGATAGGAATGACTCCTGATATTGGCTTTCCTTCGTAATAGGCCATTAAGATTTTCATATGATTTGAACCTAAACAGTCATACATTTTTTCAAAGTATGCTAGTGGTCTTATGATAAAGCCGTCTCTTGCTCCCGTTTCTATCATGATTTGGTGAAAATCTTTTAAATCTTCTTTGGTTCCTTCTTTTATGGTAACACCTTTTTTGGTGGCTAGACGGATGTTGTATCTCCATTTTTGTTTAAATCCTGCCATAATTTCTTCTTCTGTTTTTCCTTTGATGTCTAGTCTAAATACATATCTTGGTTGGATTTCGTCTTTAAAGTCTTTGGCATCGTCTTTAATGTGATAGCCTAGGTTGGTAACAATATTTCTAAAGTCTTGGTCTTGGCTTACAATGTCTGGCTCCATTCTTAGCACGATTGCATTGTATTTTTTGGCTAGTTCTTTGGCACCATCGGTTAATTGTTTCATAACTTCTATATTGTGAATGTCACAAACTGGCCCTCTGGAAGCATACATAATGTTTCCAAAGATTGGCATTTTACGAATCCACACACATAAAGAACCTATGATTTCTTTCTTTGGTCCTTCTGCTAATATTACTTCTGGTTTCCAGTTTGGCTTTTTTACTTCTGCCCATTCTAGAGATTGTTGAAAGTTTCCTCTTTCATGTCCCTCTAAAAATTTTTTATATTCTTGTTTTTCTTCTTCGCTATTTACAAATCTCATTTTTTCTCCTTTTTATCATTATTTACAATATATTGGTATTTTACACTAAATCACAAAAATTTACAAGTAAATGAAAGGTATTCATAGAAAATTTACAATTGTATCATTTTTGATTTTCTTTATTTTATCTTACCTGTTTGAAAAAGTAAAGTCTTTGTTTAATTCTTGATCTTTCTAATAAAAAAAACCGCCAATTTTTATTGACGATTTTTTTATTTTTAATTACGCTATTTGATTTTCTTCTTTATCCTTTTTTTCTTCTTCTCTTTCGTCCATTTCTCTTTCTACCATATTACAATATACTATTAAGTATATTGCATAT
>CANRXN010000095.1 GCA_947643945.1 uncultured Clostridium sp. | reverse complement strand
AAAATTATGAGAAAAAACAAGGGAATTACACTAGTATCATTAGTAATTACAGTAAGAATAGGTAATAAGGAAGGCTATCGTTATTGGAGTCAAGATACAATTAAAAATGAGTTAAAAATAGAAGGAGTAGAGCAATCCTTTATGGAGGGTTACCATTTCCAATATTCAATATAATGGTTATATTGGTAAATGGCAAGTTTCTTATCAGTTAGAAGGAAAAGAATATTGGAATACAACAGAGGATTTAAGTTTTATAGTAAATGAAGCAGGATATTATAAAATACAAATACAAAATGAACCTATAGTATCTCGGATTAAAGTCAATTAAAGTAAAAGATGGAGTAGAAGGAGCAATTGTATTTATACAAGAATTTTCAGAGGATAAAGACTATGCAAGACAAATAAGATTACAAGATACACTTGCTAAAACAGGAGAAGCAACCGATGGAAATAATAAAGATATAAAATGTAATATTTATGATATGGCAGGAAATGCAAGAGAATGGTCAACAGAAACTAATAACAATTCTGTTTGTTGCTCATTTAGGGGTGGTGTTTTTTCATATACTCATACTTATACTAGTTGTCGACAAGCTAGTTATTCAGATTTTAATACTGATAATAATTCTTTTCGTCCCATAATATATATTTAAAGAGTTATTGAAGCAGAGAACTTAAAAAGTTTTCTGCTTTATATTAATTTCATGATAAGAAAAAATTAATATTAATTAAAAAGTACAAAAATGGAAGAAAAAGTGAAAAAGTGAAAGAAAAGAAATGGGTTTTACCTTAAAATAAAAATTGACATTCAAAACAAAGCAATGTAAAATATAAAAAACTTAAGGGGCAAATATAAAAAGCAAGAAGATATTAAAAACATCAAAGCAGAAATAAAAATAATACAAAAAGACATAAAGAACAATATAGTAGCCATATTAGAAAGACAAAATGAAATCAACGAAAAATTTATCAAATACCTAAAAAATCAGACAAAAAACATCAAAAATTACACTTATTAGAAGCATAAACTATTACCAATAAAAACACTATTATTAAAAAAGAGAAAATAATAGTGTTTTTTATTTGCAAAACTTTACTTTTACCAAAATTTACTATATAATATAAAAAACAAATAGCAAGTTTTAAGCGTATTTCAAGCGTGCTATCAAAAAGAAAAAGAGGAGAGATAAAAAATGCAAGAAAACAAAAACCAAAACAATGAAGTAGAAGAATTAGACATCAATCACTTGATGCAAATAAGAAGAGATAAATTAACCGAATTACAAGAACAAGGAAAAGACCCTTATCAAATAACAAAATTCAACCGAACCAATACCGCAGGAGAAATTAAGGAAAACTATGAAAAATTCGAACAAAAAGACGTAACGGTAGCAGGAAGAATTATTGCCAAAAGAATTATGGGAAAAGCATCCTTTTGTACCATTCAAGACAGTAATGAAAAAATCCAAAGTTATGTAAGCATCAACGATTTAGGAGAAGAAAGTTACAAAGCCTTTAAAACATGGGATATTGGAGACTTTATTGGAATTACTGGATTTGTATTTAAAACCAGAACAGAAGAAATTTCAATCCATGCCAAAGAAGTAACCTTACTATCTAAATCATTAAGACCATTGCCAGAAAAATTCCATGGACTAAAAGACATAGACTTACGTTATCGTCAAAGATATGTAGACCTAATCATGAATCCAGAAGTAAAGAAAACCTTTGAAATGAGAAGTAAAATCATAACAGAAATTAGAAGAATTTTAGATGAAAAAGGTTACCTAGAAGTAGACACACCAATGCTAAACACTATATCAGGAGGAGCAACAGCAAAACCATTTATTACCCATCATAATACCTTAAACATTGACATGTACCTAAGAATTGCAACCGAATTAAACCTAAAAAGATTAATTGTAGGTGGTTATGACAAAGTATATGAAATGGGAAGAATTTTTAGAAACGAAGGAATGGACATTCGTCACAATCCAGAATTTACAACTATAGAATTATACGAGGCTTATAGTGATTATCATGATATGATGGACATGGTAGAAGAGTTATTTTCAAAATGTGCCATGAAAGTACTAGGAACTACAAAAATAACTTATCAAGACAAAGAAATAGACTTAACCCCTGGCTGGAAAAGAATCAGTATGATTGACTCTATCAAAGAAGCCTGTGGAGTGGACTTTAATGAAATCAATACAGATGCCGAAGCGGTAAAATTAGCCAAAGAAAAAGGCATTGAAATACCAGACAAAACGAAAGAAACCAGAGGCGATGTAATAAGCTTATTCTTTGACGAATATGTAGAAAAAACCTTAGTACAACCAACCTTTATTTATGACTATCCAATCGAAATATCACCACTAGCTAAGAAAAAGAAAGAAGACCCAAGACTAACTGAAAGATTTGAAGTATTTATTGGTGGACGTGAATATGGAAATGCCTTTTCGGAACTAAATGATCCAATTGACCAATATGAAAGATTTAAAAAACAAGTAGAGGCAAGAGAAGCAGGAGACGAAGAAGCAGGTATGATGGACGAAGACTTTATTCAAGCTTTAGAAATTGGAATGCCTCCAACAGGTGGATTAGGAATTGGAATTGACAGGCTAGTTATGCTACTAACAAATAGTGCATCCATTCGTGATGTATTGTTATTCCCAACCATGAAACCTTTATCTTAATAATAAAATAAGTAACAAGTTTTAATGGCGGTTTAATGAGTTAAATTGCCTAAGGGGGAAAAATGATTTTAGAAAATAAATTGAATATTACGGAACAAGTAGAACTAGCAAGAGAAGAAGAAAAAATAAGTAAAACAGCTGCAAAGAAAATATTTGAAACAGGATATTTGAATACATTAGAACCAGGAACATTTGAAACTTTAAAAAAGATACATAAATATTTATTCGAAGAAATATATGAATTTGCAGGAAATTTAAGAAAAATAAATATAGCCAAAGGTAACTTTAGATTTATACCACTTACTTACCTTGAACAAGCAATTAACAATATTGAAAAAATGCCACAATCTACTTATGAAGAAATTATCGAAAAATATGTAGAAATGAATATTGCCCATCCATTTAGAGAAGGAAATGGAAGAAGTACAAGAATTTGGCTTGATTTAATTTTAAAAAAGGAATTAAATTTAGTAATTGATTGGAGTAAGGTTAACAAAGCAGATTATTTACTTGCTATGGAACGTAGTCCTATAAAAGATACAGAAATAAAAGAATTATTAAAGCAAAGTTTGACAGATAAAATAAATGATAGAGATGTCTATATGAAAGGCATAGATAATAGCTATTTATACGAAGGCTATTTATCATTTAAGACAGAAGACTTATAGAAAGTAAAAGAGGGATAAAAAAGGAGATAAAAATGTTTAATTTTTCATTTGATAGAAGAATTGTTTATATTATAATAGCCATCATGGTATTGACCACAATTTCACGGATATGTTACCAATCCAGATTCTTTAATTCGGTTTACTAGTTAGTATACCTGGCGTATTAATAGCAATTACCTTCCATGAATTTGCCCATGGATTTGCAGCCTATAAATTAGGAGATAACACGGCAAAAAGCGAAGGACGATTAAGCTTAAATCCACTTGCACATTTAGACCCAATAGGAACACTAATGTTATTATTTGCAGGATTTGGATGGGGAAAACCAGTACATGTAAATCCAACGCAGTACACTAGAAAAATGTCAATGGAAAAAGGAGAAGCCATTGTATCTGTTGCTGGACCAGTAATGAATTTTATATTGGCAATGGTACTTGCAATAGTAATGTTTGGAATTGCAAAAGTTACTAACACAGCAATTGTCATGTCTAATTTAGGATACTATATTAGTGCATCAAATGTAACGATAGAAGTTATAATAAAAATATTGTTATATGCAGTAACAATCAACATTGGACTAGGAGTATTTAACCTAATTCCTTTACCACCATTAGACGGCTCAAAAGTAATCATGCCATTTTTGCCATACAATGCAAAACAATGGTTTAGAAACAACGAGCAAATCTTCTACATCCTATTTGTCGTAATATGGATTACAGGTATAACAAGTATTATGATATCTCCAGCAATTAAATGGATTTCAACAGGAATTATGACACTTACAGGAATGATTTTTGGACTTTAGAAAGGGAATTCAATATGAAACAAAAAATAGAAGAATTAATCAGTGAATTTGATGGAAAAGTTAGTCTATATGTTAGTGACGAAAAAAATAATGAACTAAAAATCAAAGAAAACGAAATAGTTGAAACAGCTAGCTGTATAAAACTCTTTATTTTAATCGAATATTATAGACAAATTATGAAAAAAGAAAAAAATAGAGACGATAAATTAATTTACAATCTTCAAAACGATTATGTAGAAAATGGTAGTGGCGTGATTCAATATCTAGAAGAAGGGTTAACACTATCTTCTAAAAACATGGCAATTTTAATGATAATAGTAAGTGACAACATTGCAACCAACAAAATGATAGAATATTTAGGATTTGAGAAAATAAATGAAACGATAAAAGAGTTAGGATTTGAAAAAACAGAACTATTAGCACCCAAACTAGACTTTACAAAATATAGTAAAATAGGAAAAACAACAGCTTTTGAATATGCTAAGATTTATAAAATGATTGCTAAAAAACAAATATTAACCAAAGAACTGTGTAACGAAATGATGCAAATATTAAAAAATCAAAAATATAATGAATTATTAACCCAAAAAATACAACCAAAGCAATTAGATAATTGCTTTATCGCCTCAAAGAGTGGAGGCCTTGGAGACAAAAGAGAAGATATCATGAACTGCAGAAATGACGGAGGAATTATTTCTACCAAAAAAGGAAAATACTTTGTAAGTATATTTATTTACGATTTTAAAGACTATTATTTTTACCATGATAATCCAGCCATTTTATTAGGAAGCGAAATAAATAGATTATTATTAGAAAACTTTGAAGCAAATAATGGGAAATTTGAATTTTAGAAGGAGCAAACATGAAAAAAGACATATTAACTATGG
>CANRXN010000094.1 GCA_947643945.1 uncultured Clostridium sp. | reverse complement strand
GGCAATTCAAAATTAACAGAAATCGCAATTGATTTTCCAGATGGTACTAAGATTAGTATGAAAAAGGAAGAAAAGCAAGTAGTACTAGAAACTGTTTCTACAAAGGAAGCGATAAAGGTGGAAAATGTGGAAATACAAGAAACAAAACCAAGTAAAAAAGAAGAAAAAGTGCTAGAGGGAAATGTAGTGACTTCTCCTATGGTAGGAACTTTTTATGCGAAACCTTCTCCTGATAGTGATAACTATGTTACACTTGGTCAAAAGGTAAAAAAAGGCGATGTTTTATGCATTGTTGAGGCTATGAAGCTAATGAATGAGATTGAAAGTGAGTTTGATGGCGAGGTTGTAGAGATTTTGGTTAAGGATGAACAGCCTGTTGAGTATGGTATGCCTTTGTTTGTGATTAAATAAAGAAAAGACCGGCGATATAGCTTGCCGGTCCGGAGATTACTCAAAAATACAGATTTTTTTGCTAAAGACAGTGTCATGAAATATGGAAGAAAGATTTTTCGTGAAAATGTTAGGAAAAACTTCTTTGATGGCGTCGTCTGTCGGATTGGTGCGAAGAGCAATGCTGGATTCTGGAAACGAATCTTCGTTTTCGTGTGCATATAGCACTAGATAATCACAAATAGAAATGCAATCATCTAAAAACTCCCGCCGTTTTTCCAGTTCCTGTTTACAAGCTGTAAATGACTTACTTGAATCGAAGCCTAAAATAGAGGCATCGTCAGGAAATTCTCCTGAATAGTCACATATAAAGATGCAGTTTTCTAAAAATCTTCTCCGTTTTTCGAGTTTCTGTTTGTAACCTGTAATCTTATGATAGTTTGCTGTCATAATGGATTCTCCTTTTCATAATATAAATTTTTATAAAGCTAATACAATTATACCATATATTTAACATAAAGTCAAAAAAGAAAGAAGTGAAAAAAATGTTAGACAAAGAACAAATAAAAAAAATAATCCCACAAAGAGAACCCTTCTTAATGATAGACGAAGTAGAAACCTACACACCAGGAGAAGGTGCAATAGCGTATAAATACGTAAATAAAGAAGAATGGTATTTCCAAGGACATTTTCCTGGAAATCCAATCATGCCAGGGGTATTAATAACAGAAAGTTTGGCACAAACAGGGGCAATTGCCATTCTTAGTAAAGAAGAAAACCAAGGAAAAAATGCCTTATTTGGTGGAATCGATAAAATGAAATTTAAAAAAATGGTACTACCAGGAGACACCTTAAAACTAGAAGTAAAAATAATCAAACAAAAAGGGCCAATAGGAGTAGGAGAAGCCATAGCAACCGTAGACGGAAAAATAGCAGCAAAAGGAGAACTAACCTTTGCCGTCGTATAAGAGCTAAAAGAAAGGAAGGAAATGAAAGCATGAACAAAATATTAATAGCAAACCGTGGAGAAATAGCAGTAAGAATCATAAGAGCCTGTAAAGAAATGAACCTAAAAACAGTAGCAGTTTATTCTACAATGGATAAAGATGCCATGCACACTCGTTTAGCAGACGAAGCCATTTGCATTCGGACCAGCAAACAGTGGAAAAAGCTACTTAAACTTTAAAAACATCATAGAAGCAGCCAACATAACTAGAGCAGACAGCATCCATCCAGGATTTGGATTTTTGTCAGAAAACAGTCAATTTGCTAAAATATGTGAAGAATCCAACATCAAATTTATAGGGCCATCTTCCAAAGTAATAGAAATGCTAGGCAATAAATCCAATGCAAAAGACTTAATGAAAGAAGCAGGAGTGCCAGTAATACCAGGCTCAAATGGAAGTGTAAAAGGACTAAAAGATGCCCTTAAAATTGCAAATAAAATAGGGTATCCTGTCATGTTAAAAGCAGCAGCTGGCGGTGGCGGAAAAGGAATTCGTATTGTAAATAAAGAAGAAGAGTTAGAGGCAAATTACAATCTTGTAAAACAAGAAGCAAAAATATCCTTTAATGACGATGAAATCTACCTAGAAAAATTCATAAAAAATCCAAGACATGTGGAAATACAAATCTTGGCAGACGAACACCGGAAACGTTATTCATTTAGGAGAAAGAGACTGCTCTATCCAACGTAAAAATCAAAAAATAATTGAAGAAACCCCATCAACAGCAATTGACGAAAAACTAAGAAATAAAATGGGAGAAGCAGCAGTAAAAGCAGCCAAAGTAGCAGGATATTATAGTTGTGGGACAATCGAATTTTTAGTAGACAGTGATAAAAACTTTTACTTCATGGAAATGAACACAAGAATTCAAGTAGAACATCCTATCACAGAAGAAAGAACAGGAATAGACATCGTAAAAGCACAAATCAAAATAGCAGCAGGAGAACCACTAAAATTGAAACAAAAAAATATTGAATTCAGAGGACATAGTATAGAATGCAGAATAAATGCAGAAAATCCAAGCAAGAATTTCATGCCATGTCCTGGCACCATAACTGGACTAAACTTACCAGGAGGAAATGGCGTAAGAATCGACACAGCCATCTATGAAGGCTATACCATTCCACCATCCTATGATTCTATGATTGCTAAAATAATAACACATGGTGACACTAGAAACGAAGCAATTAGTAAAATGAAAAGAGCCTTAGAAGAAACAGTAATCGAAGGAGTAGACAGCAACGTAGACTTTTTACTTAAAATTATCAAAAATCCAAATTTTATTCGAGGAAACTTTGACACCTCATTTATCGAAAAAGAAATTTTAAAATAAGCGATGTTTTTTGGGAGGAAAAATTATGATAGTAGATAAAATAAAAAAAAGAGAGCCAACTGCCAAAAGACAAGAAAATCAAGTAGACATTCAAGTTGGTAAATGGTTAAAATGTGATAAATGTAAAGAAATATTATACAAAGAAACCGTAAGAGCAAATCATAGTATTTGTCCAAACTGTGGTGCTTACTTTAGAATGCACATCAATAAAAGACTAGAAAGTATTATAGACAAAGGAACTTATCAAAAATTTGATTTAGAGATTGATACCACCAATCCTTTAGGACTAGAGGATTATCCTAAAAAAATAAAAGGATTAAGAGAAAAAACAGGAATTCAAGAAGCAGTAAGCTGTGGAACAGGCGAAATAAACCGGAGAAAAAGTAGTCATTTGTGTAATGGATAGTGGCTTTTTAATGGGAAGCATGGGAATAGTAGTTGGCGAAAAAATCACTTATGCCATAGAAAAAGCGATAGAAATGAAACTACCACTTATCATATTTTGTGTATCTGGTGGAGCTAGGATGCAAGAAGGGATTATCTCTTTAATGCAGATGGCAAAAACAACAGCAGCCATTTCAAAATTAAATGAAGCAGGAGGCTTATATATATCCGTTTTAACCGATCCAACTTATGGAGGAGTTACTGCCTCTTTTGCTAGCATTGCTGATATTGTTCTTGCAGAGCCTGGGGCTATGATTCGGGTTTGCTCGGACAAAGAGTAATTCAGCAAACTATTGGAGAAAAACTGCCAGAAGGATTTCAAACAGCAGAGTTTTTGCTAGAGCATGGATTTATTGATAAAATTGTGGAAAGAAAAGAATTGAAAGATACCTTACATAAATTAATTCAGTATCATAAATAGTGTTCTAATGGTAGAAAGGAGAGTTAAAAGAGTGAAGGAATTAACAGCATGGGAAAAAGTAGAAATAGCAAGAAATCCAAAAAGGAAAACAGCTATGGATTATATAGAAGAAATTTTTGACGAGTTCATAGAGTTACATGGAGATAGATGCTTTAAAGAGGATTCATCTATTGTTTGTGGTTTGGCAAAAATAGGAAAGCAAAATTATACTATTATTGCTGAGCAAAAAGGAAGAACGACAAAAGAGAATATAGAAAGAAACTTTGGGATGCCAAATCCAGAAGCTTATCGAAAAGCAATACGTTTTATGCGGCCAAGCTGAAAAATTTAATAGACCAGTAATTACTTTTATTGATACAAAAGGTGCATATCCAGGAATTGGAGCAGAAGAAAGAGGGCAACGGAGAAGCAATTGCAAGTTCTATGTTAAATTTAGCAAAATTAAAAGTGCCAGTAATTAGTATTGTAATTGGAGAGGGATCAAGTCGGTGGAGCCTTAGCTTTAGGAGTAGGAAATAAAGTATTAATGTTAGAAAATGCTATTTATTCCATTTTATCTCCAGAAGGATATGCTAGTATCCTATGGAAGGATGCTTCCAGGGCAAAAGAAGCAGCTGAAAAAATGAAATTAACAGCAAAAGATTTATATGAATTAAAAGTAATTGACAAAATTATAAAAGAGCCAAATGGTGACGAAATAGAAAGCTTTTTAAAGGTTTCTAAAAGTTTAAAAAAAGAAATCAAAAATACAATCGAACAAATGAAAGATATGACAGAAGAACAAATTGTGGAAAATAGGTATCAAAAGTTTAGAAATATAGGAGAATACCAATTTATTTAGGAGGAATGAAAAAATGATTTTAGAAGGAAAGAAAATTTTAATTATGGGAATTAGAAATAAGTGGAGTATTGCATTTGGAATTGCAAAATCAGCTTATGAAAAAGGAGCAAAACTAATTTTTACTTATATGGGAGAAGAAAATAAAGACAAAATAGAAGAATTAATAGCAGAGTTTAAGGGAAGCAAAGCTTATGTTTTAAATGGAGCATCAGAAGACGACGTAGTAAAAGAAGCTTTTACTAAAATAAAAGAAGAAAACGGAAAAGTTGATGGAATTGTACACGCTATTGCCCATGCTAATCCAGAAGAATTACACAATGATTTCATTTTTACAAGCAAAGAAGGTTTTTCTCATGCTTGTGATGTTAGTAGTTATTCTTTTGTGTTAGTAGCAAGAATGGCAAAAGAATTAGACATGTTAAACGAAAAGGCAAGCTTAGTTACCTTAACTTACCATGGTTCTACAAAGGTAATTGATAATTATAATGTAATGGGAGTTGCCAAAGCAGCATTAGAAGCAAGTGTTAGATATTTGGCAGAAAACTTAGGAAGAGAAGGAATTCGTGTTAATGCAGTATCAGCAGGTCCAATCAAAACCTTATCAGCAAAAGGAATAAAGGACTTTGGAAAAGTTTTAACAGTAATTGAAGAAAAAGCACCATTACACCAAAATGTAACAACCCGGTCAAGTAGGAAATGTAGCAACATTTTTATTAAGCTCAATGGCTGATTGTGTTACTGGACAAGTGATTT
>CANRXN010000093.1 GCA_947643945.1 uncultured Clostridium sp. | reverse complement strand
GGTCTTGTTCATTTACTTCAGGGTCACCGATAGAAGTATCATATTCTTTTACCAAGTCATTTAAACCTTCTGCAGCACCAGAAATGGACATGATTGGTGTTTTTAAGTTGTGAGCAATACCACCAATTAATTGTCCTAAGGATGCTAAACGCTCTTTTTCCATTAAGGTTTCTTGGTTATCGTGAATTTGTTCAATATTGTTTTTCGTTAAATCTTGTATTTTATTAAAAGCAACGGTAAGCTCACCTAACTCGTCATTCGAAATAATAGGAATCTTCTTAAACTCGGCATTTTTTTGGTCATTAATATCATTAAGACCGTTTACAATCATTTTTATTTGGCTAGAAAGTGAAGAAGAGTAATACCAAACTAAGAAGGAGATAATACCAAATAAAACAATAAAGGTAGTAATAATATAAACTAAAGAATCGCCACCAGAAATAGGGAAATGAATACCAACAATATAATCACTACCCTCTACATTAACATGTTTAATATAGCCTTGTGTATTAACAGCATAGTGTTCATAAACTCTTCCATCATAATTGTCGGAAAGCTCAAAAATATATTTTTGGAAAAAGTCTGTTAAAGGAACACCATTAGAAGTTGTTATTTCTTTATTAGCATCAATCATAAAGTAAGAATCTGTTGTATTAATAAAATCTAACTGTGCCATTTTTTCCTTTACTTCAATTTCTGTATAAGAGGTGTTTTCAGGAAAAACATAGCTAAGTTCATTTTTATAATATTGATAAATATCATTACCTCTTACATTAATTAAACGTGAAAAAGACACGATAACAGTAAAAAACAAACCTGCAATCAATAAAGGTAATAATAATAACATCATATCATTTGCTAAACCAGTATGTTTAGAAGCTAAACGGTTTTCCTTAAAAGTTTTAATCAAAATAGATTTGAACAAGTTTTTTGAAAACACATAATTAATCGTAGCATTAAAGGTAAATACTGCTACCCATAAAATAGCAACTGTTATACCAGAAGATTCTACCTCATGTTTTACCACTGGCATACCAAGTCCAATAGTAATAGCAATAAAAGGAATGATAATTTGTAATAAATAGAATTTGGTAGGTGCAGTAAGTAAGGTGGCTCTTACTTCTTGTGTAGTATACTTTGAATTAGAAGCCCCTACTCTTTCCCAATTAGCTATTTTCTTAAATAGAAAATAACGTTGGTAAAGAACAAACAAAGCTGTAATAAATAAATATAATATACCAAATTGCTGGGTATAAGTAAGCCCACCATAATCTACTTGGAACTGAGTATCAACCGTTCCTGGTGGATAATTTAATATTTTGTGCATAGTAGGATATAAAACCAAAGCACAAATAGAAAAAGTAATAATGTAAGTTAAAATAACTTTTTGATAAGTATGTAAATGAAATAAACCTTTTGTTTTCTTTTGCATTTTTAAAAACCTCCCTTAAATAAAATTTATATTTTTCATATATTCCAATATTTTTATAAGATATTTTGCATCTATTTTATGATAAGAAAAAGGAATATTTTTTAAGTATGCTAAGGTAATATTACAATTTGTTTTTATATTTAAATATGAAACATTTGTATATAAATTATAATCATTAATAATTAAAGAATTATTATTAACATCTAATTTTATCATTTTTTTATAAAAATTGTTATCACTCATGATTTTTATGCGATAACCTAAATCATTTAATTTTTCAATGAAAGATTTCATAGTAAATTTCTTAGGATGCATCATATGGAAAATTTTATTTACATTTCCATAGTGGAAAATAAGATTTGTAATAGCACCTGCAATTTCATCAACAGGAGATAGGTCAAATTCTTGTAAACACCCACTTTCATAGAAGAATTTGTTTTTTAAGATAAATTGTAGTTTATTATAAAACGCATTACTATCAATATTATATTGGAAAAGACCATCGCGATATCGTCCGTGTTAAATTACCAACACGGAAAACATTTGCTTTTAAACAACCTTCTTTCACATTTTGAAAAAGATATTCTTCTGTTAACAATTTGCTTTTTATGTAATGGTTTTGATTATAGTTTTGCCCAATAAAAAAGTCCTCTTCTGTAAAATTGACAGCATCAGTAGTAGTTGTTAAAGGCATAAAGTCACCAGATACACTAGTAGTTGAAATATGATTTAAGCCAATATGATTTTTCATACAGAAATTAGCAACATTTTTTGTACCATCCAAATTCATTTTTTTAAATTCGTCATACCTTCCTACATGCTTTACCAAAGCAGCACAGTGAATGACATTATCAATTTTACTACCTAAATAGGCTAAGGTATCTTCTGTTAAACCAAGATTTTTATACTTTATATCCCCAACAATGACTTCTATTTTATCAAATAAGAAATCTTGAGAATAAGTATTTTTAAAATAAAAATCGAACATACTTAAAATTCTTTTTTTAGCACTTTCTTGGTTACTACTTCTAATTAAACAGTATATTTTACAATTTTCTTTTAATAAAGCTTCTAAAATATGAATTCCTAAAAATCCGGTACAACCTGTTAACAAAATATTTTTAAAAGAATGTTTTTTGCTTTTTAATTTAGATACATCATGTTGTAAAAATGGGTAGTTATTATTTAAAGCAGAAGTATCTTCTTCTGCTTTAGTGTGTTCTAAAGCGAAGCTTAAATCCTTTACATTGGTGTAGTCGTAAAAATATTGTGTTGGTACAGTAATTCCTAATGTTGATAAACTAGATTGTACTTTAATAATAGACAAAGAATCAATACCAAGATTATTAAAATCTTCTTCAATACTAAGCTTTTTAATAAAAAGGCAATCTTCTAAGGCATGGCATATATTTTTTTGTAATTCATTTTCAGGACGTACATATTTTTCCATCTTCTTAAGCGAAAAAGGAGAAGGCAATTTCTTTTTATCTACCTTACCATTTACCGTTAGTGGTAGAGAAGCAATTGGTATAAAATAAGAAGGAATCATATAGTTTGGTAATTTGTTTGCTAAAAACAATTTTAATTCATAACTTTGAATGGTAAAATCAGTTGTGTAGTAAGCACATAAGAAATCTCTACCATTTTCATGATAATTAATGACAATACTGCTTCTAATAAATTGATGGGAGCTTAAAACTCTTTCAATTTCACTTAATTCAATTCGGTATCCTCTAATTTTTACTTGAGAATCGGCTCTTCCATAAAAAGCTAATTCTCCTTGTTTTGTCCAACTAACCATATCGCCAGAACGATACATAGTTAAACGTGGATCGAAAATGTCAGGTAAAAAGCTCTTAGCAGTTAAGGCTTCATTGTTATAATAACCTTTTGCTACACCATCTCCGGAAATATATAATTCTCCTTTTGTACCACAAGGGCATAATTTTAAATTTTTATCTAACACATAAAACCTAACATTAGCTAAAGGTTTTCCAATGGTAATTTCGCTCGATAAATTTTCTATTTTTTTACAACAACAACCAACTGTTGTTTCGGTTGGACCATACATGTTATAAAAATTAGCAGATGTGATTTGCCTTAGTTCTTTTAGAAAAGAATTACTAAAAGACTCTCCTCCAATTCCAATTTCTAAAAGAGAAGAAAAATCATGCATATTATTGGCAGAAGACATCAAAGACTGAATTTTACTAGGTGTTCCATATAAAATATTTACATGATAGTTAGTAATTAAGTCATTTAATTTTATAAAATCATTTTGTTCATCTGTGGTGGACAATATTAAAGTTAAGCCATTTAATAAAGTAACCCAAAGCTCATAGCCAAATACATCAAAAGAAATAGAAGCCATAGAAAGAACAGTTCTATCATTTTCATAATTAACTACCTTAGATATTCCTACTAAATAATTATGGAAGTTTCTATGTGTTATTGTAACTGCTTTAGGAAGACCAGTAGAGCCAGAGGTGTAAAGCAGATACATGGAGTCACAAGAATTAATATTTGGTTTTTTGTAACTAGAAGTTGTAACGTTAAAAACTGTATTAAAGTGAATCACATTTGGAAACTCTAAATCTAAATTAGAAATGACAAATTGTGAATTAGAGTTTTTTATCATATAATCCTTTTTGTCATTTGGATGTTCAGGGTCAATTAAGACATAAGAACAGCCACACTTTAAAACAGCTAAAATAACCACAACTAAGTCAATCGAACGGTCTAAAACAATCGATAAGTTATGTCCTTTTGTAATATGATATTTTTGTTGTAATAGGCTAGCAAAGTGGTTAGATAACGTATCTACTTCTTGATAAGAAAATTCTTTTTTATCACAAATAACAGCACTTTTTTTAGGGTGTAAAAGTACTTGCTTTTCCCACAAATCTAAAACTGTTTTAGAAGTATCATATTTTATATACGTTTGATTGAATTCGTTTAATAGCTTATCTTTTTCTTGTTGTGTTACCAATTCAATATCTTTTATCAAAATATTTTGATTTTCTATCACTTGTTTCATTATATATAATAGTCGATTATGAATATCTTTTATTTGTGAATATTGATAGCTATTTTCTTGATAATCATAAATAAAAGAAAGATTATTTGTATCGTCCATATCATAAATATGGAATAATAAAGGAACAGCACAAAAACCACTAAAAAGCCATTTGGAATCATAAGTTACATTATCCAAATGATGGTTTGTTCTAGCATTTTGATAAGATACAGAAGTATCATAAATATTTTCTTTGGTATCAAATTTATCTTTTAAATTCGTAATTAAAGTTTGCAAAGGGTATTTTTGATGCCTTAAATAAGAAAATTGTGACTGGCTAAGTTTTGTAACAGCATCATAAAAGGTAGTATTATCTTTAATATCTAATTTGAATAACATATTATTCACAAACAAGCCAAAAGTTTGCTTATCTTTTTTAGAGCTTCTATTTAAAATAGGAGCAGATAAAACAACAGAATTGGTCTGTTTGATTTTACTTTCGTGAATCCCCATAGCAAATAAAATAAAAGTAAAAGGAGATACTTTTATTAGTTTACAAAAATCAACAATTTGTTTTGTCATTTTTTTAGACAAGGAAAACTCGGCTCTTTTTGCGAGACAAGGCAAAGCAGAAGAAGTAGGCTTAGTATAAGAAGTTTCAAAAATATTTTCGCCAAAAAGTTCGTCCCAAAATGTGGCATCTTGTTTAAATTTTGAACTCTGTAAATAACCATTTTCTTGTGCAACAAAATCAGCATAAGAAAAATCG
>CANRXN010000092.1 GCA_947643945.1 uncultured Clostridium sp. | reverse complement strand
AAACAAGAAAAATTGGAGAAACAGTAGAAAAAATCCAAAGTCAAACAATTCCAGAGTTACAACAAGAAACAAGAAAAATTGGAGAAACAGTAGAAAAAATCCAAAGTCAAACAATTCCAGAGTTACAACAAGAAACAAGAAAAATTGGAGAAACAGTAGAAAAAATCCAAAGTCAAACAATTCCAGAACTACAACAAGAAACAAGAAACATCAGCAGAAGTGTAGCAGTAATAGAACACGAACACGGAGACAAAATAAAAGCATTATTTGATGCCTTCTGTGTAAACCAAGAAAAAGGAACAGAGCAAGACAAAAAAATCAGTTTTATTGAGCAAAAACTATTAAAACATGACCAAGAAATATACTACTTAAACACAAAAGTTCAAGGATTATAAAAGCCTATTAGAACTTAAAATTTAACATAAGTTCTAATAGGCAAATCTAAGAAAGATTATTTCACAACAATATTATAAATTTTATTTTTAACATAAATTTCTTTTACAATTGTTTTTCCCTCTAATTTAGCGTCAATCATATCATGAACCTTTTGTTTTATGATAGACTCCTCTTCATCAGGAACAATTTGAATCGTAGCCTTTAGCTTACCATTTAACTGAATAGGTAGCGTAATTTGATCAGCAACTGTTTTTGCTTTATCATATTGTGGCCACTTTTCATAAGCAATCGTATTAGTATGACCTAAAATACTCCATAACTCTTCTGTAATATGAGGAGCAACAGGATTTAACAATTTCAAAAAGCCTTCTGCAAAATCAAGAGGAAGAACATCTTCTTTATTAGCATGATTTACAAAAATCATCATTTGTGAAATTGCCGTATTATAATTCATAGTTTCATAATCATTGGTAACTTTTTTTACTGTATAATGATAAACCTTTTCTAAATTAGAGTTTTGTTCGTTCTTAATTTTTCCAGATTCCGTATATAATCTCCAAACTCTATCTAGGAATTTTTTAGAACCATCGATTCCATTTGGATCCCAAGGTTTAGCAGCTTCAATAGGTCCCATAAACATCTCATAAACTCTTAGAGCGTCTGCACCATATTGATTTACCATATCATCTGGATTAATAACATTTCCTTTGGATTTACTCATTTTCTCTCCATTGCTACCTAAAATCATACCTTGATGGCGAAGTTTAGCAAATGGTTCTTTAATAGGAACAACACCTTTGTTATATAAATACTGATTCCAAAATCTTGAATATAACAAATGGCCGACAGCATGCTCTGGACCACCAACATATAAATCAACTGGTAACCAATATTCGAGTAACTTTTTATTGGCTAACTCATCTTGGTTTTTAGGGTCAATGTATCTTAAAAAATACCAACTAGAACCAGCAGCTCCTGGCATTGTACTAGTTTCACGTTTAGCAGGTTTGCCATCAAAATTAGTATTTACCCAACTTGTTGCTTTGTCTAAAGGAGAAGCACCTGCTTTGGATGGGGCGTAATCCTCTAACTCTGGTAAAACCAAAGGTAAACTGTTATCTTCTAAAGACTTCATTTCGTTATCAAGATACACAATTGGAATTGGCTCCCCCCAATAACGTTGTCTTGCAAAAATCCATTCACGAAGTTTATAATTTACTTTTTTAGAGCCTAATTTATTTTCCTCTAACCAAGAAAGCATTTTAGCAATAGCTTCTTCCTTTTTTAGGCCATCTAAAAAGTCAGAATTGATATGCAAACCATCTTCCGTAAAAGCTTCTTTTGAAATATCTCCACCTTCTAGGACAGGAATAATATCAATACCAAACTTAGTAGCAAATTCATAATCTCTTTGGTCATGAGCAGGAACCGCCATAATACAACCAGTTCCATAACTTGCTAAAACATAATCAGCAATCCAAATAGGAATTTCTTTACCATTGGCAGGATTAATAGCATAACTACCTGTAAATACACCAGTTTTATCCTTACTAAGTTCAGTTCTTTCTAAGTCACTTTTGCTAGCTGCTAATTTTTTATAATCTTCTACAGCTTGTTTCTGTGCAGGATTTGTAATTTGATCAACAAGAGGAAGTTCTGGTGCTAATACACAATAAGTAGCACCAAATAAAGTATCTGGTCTGGTGGTAAATACGGTAAAATCTAAGTTATTATGATTTGCTACTTTAAATATAACTTCAGCACCTTCGCTACGACCAATCCAATTTTTTTGGATTTCCTTAGTAGATTCTGGCCAATCAATATCATCTAAACCATCTAACAAGCTATCGGCATATTTAGGAATATCGAGTACCCATTGCTTCATATTCTTACGAACAACAGGGAAGCCACCTCTTTCACTTTTACCATTGATAACTTCGTCATTGGATAATACACAGCCTAATTCTTCACACCAGTTGACAGGCATCTCTACTAATTTGGCAAGACCGTCTTCAAATAATTGTTTAAATATCCATTGTGTCCACTTGTAATAGTCTGGGTCACAAGTAGAAATTTCTTTGTCCCAGTCAAAAGAAAGACCAAGCATTTTTAATTGTTTTTTGAAGGTTTCGATGTTAGATGCTGTAAAACCAGCAGGGTGATTTCCTGTCTTAATAGCATATTGCTCAGCAGGAAGCCCAAAAGCATCCCAACCCATAGGATGTAGCACATTATAGCCTTGCATCCTTTTCATTCTAGACATGATATCAGTTGCAGTGTAACCTTCTGGATGTCCTACATGTAGACCTTGTCCGTGATGGATAAGGGAACATATCTAAGGCATAGAATTTTGGTTTTGAAAAATCCCATACATCAGTAAAGAAGGTTTTGTTTTCGTCCCAATAGTTTTGCCATTTTTTTTCGATTTCATTAAATTTATATTCCATATGTAAGCCCCTTTCACTTTTTTTGTTTTTTATTATACAACAAAAATAGCGTTGTTTCAAGGCTTTTTTACGGAAAAACGAAATCGGCTTGAATAACCAAAAGAAAAATGATACAATAAAAACCACGAGGTGAAACCATGATAGAAATAAAAAATGCAAAACAAGCCCTAAAAACCTATGTAAACCAATACGACCCAAGCAATGACAGAATACGAGTAAAAATAGGGCATATCGAAAGAGTAGCAACAAATGCAAAACAAATAGCAAAAGGAATAGAACTACCAGAAGAAGATGTGAACTTAGCAGAACTAATAGGATTACTTCATGACATAGGAAGATTTGAACAAGTAAAAAGATACAACACCTTTAATGACCAAAAAAGCATCAACCATGGAGAATTAGGCGTACAAATATTGCTTAAAGAAGGAAAAATAAGAGAATTTATCCAAAACCAACAATATGATAAAACCATAAAAACAGCAATCCTAAATCACAATCGAAACAAAGAAGACATGGAAATAACCAATGAAAAAGAATTATTACACTCCAAAATTATTCGAGATGCCGACAAAATTGACATTTTATACATGCTAACCTTTGAAAACAAAGAAACCGCATGGGGAAGTAGCAACATCGAAAAAGAAAAAATTTCAAACGAAATATATCAAGAATTTATGGAAAATGAAGCGATTGATTATCAAAAAAGAAAAACAGCAGCAGATGTTCTAGTAAGCCATTTTGCTTACGTATTTGACTTTAATTATAATCAAAGTTTGCAAATAGTAAAAGAAAAAGAATATTTTAAAAAAATATACCAAAGATTCCAATTTGAAGACCATCAAACGCAAGAAAAGCTAAATAAAATATACCAAAAAGTAGAACAATACCTAAAAGAAAAATAAGGGGAAAGAAATGATAGAAATCCAAAAAGCAAAACAAGAACTAATAAAACATGTAAAAGAACAAAAAATAGATAACCCAAAAGTAGAAAACAAGTTAGCGCATGTCTTAAGAGTAGCAAAAAATAGTAAAGAGTTAGCAAACAACTTAAAAGTACCAGAAGAACATGTAACTTTAGCAGAACTAATAGGGTTACTCCATGACATAGGAAGATTCGAGCAATACAAACCAACAAACGAAGCCAAAAAATTCAATCATGGAGAAGCAGGAGTAGAACTTTTAAAAAAAGACAACTACCTTCGAAGATTTACCAAAGAAGAAAAATACGACGACATTATTCTAACTGCTATTTATGAACATAACCGATATGAATTAAGTAAAGGCTTAACCAAAGAGCAAGAACTATTTTCTAAAATCATAAAAGATTCTGACAAAATAGACCTAATCTATGAAGGTGCTGAAATCTATTGGAAATCACCAGAAGTAATAAAAAGCATAGAAGAAGGAAAATTAGAACCCAAAATGTTACAAGAATTTTACCAAGAAAAACTACCAGACAATCGAAATGCCAAAAGCAAAATAGACGAAGTATTAAGTTTTATTTCATTTGTATTTGACTTGAATTTTTCCTATAGCTTACAAAAAATAAAACAAAGCAACAATATCAATAAAATGATTGACCGTTTTTGCTATCAAATACCAGAAACCAAAGAAGAAATGAAAAAAGTAAAAAAAGTAGTAAACGAATACCTAGAAAGGAAACAAAGATAAAATTGGGCAAAAAATTATTAATAACCGAAAAGCCATCAGTTGCAATGGAATTTGCAAAAGCACTAAAAATAACCACAAACCGAAAAAATGGATACTTAGAATCAAATGAATGGATTATCACCTGGTGTGTAGGCCATTTAGTAACCATGAGCTATCCAGACAAATATGACGAAAAGTTAAAACAATGGCGACTAGAAACTTTGCCATTTATCCCAGAAGAATGGAAATACGAAATTATTCCTGCTGTTGCCAATCAATTTAATATTGTAAAAGAATTGATGCAAAGAGAGGATGTTGAAGAAATCTATAATGCAGGAGACTCTCGGAAGAGAGGGAGAATATATACAAAGATTAGTTTTTATGATGGCAAAGCCAAACCCAAAAGCCAAAATGAAACGTGTATGGATTGACTCCCAAACAGAAGAAGAAATCACAAGAGGCATTCGAGAAGCTAAAGACCTAGCAGAGTATGATAGCTTATCTGATAGTGCCTATTTAAGGGCAAAAGAAGATTACCTAATTGGAATTAACTTTTCTAGATTACTATCGATTATCTATGGAAGAAAACTAGCACAAAGTATCCATGAAGACAAAGCATCTATTTCTGTTGGGCGTGTTATGACATGTGTGTTAGGTATGATAGTGGGAAGAGAAAGAGAAATTAGAAACTTTGTAAAAACCAAATACTATAAAATTTTAGGAGAATTT
>CANRXN010000091.1 GCA_947643945.1 uncultured Clostridium sp. | reverse complement strand
AAAGAAAAAAACAAGTGAATTAATAAAAATAGAAAATTTTATCGATTACAACCAAGAACTACAAATGGGAAACAAAACTTTTCAAAATTTAATGTTTATTTATTCTTTGGCAATTAGAGAATTAGAAACCAAAATAGGAATTTTAAAAGACGAATTTAAAGTGCTATACAATTATGATTTAATCGATCATATCGACAGTAGAATAAAAGAATCAAAAAGCATTGAAAATAAAATGAAAAAAAGAAAGATACAACCTTCTTATAAAGATATGATTGAAAATATTAATGATATAGCAGGGATTAGAATTGTATGTCCTTTAAAAAAAGACATTTTTTCCACAAAAGAGTTGATATATAATTTGCCAGATATCAAAATTTTAAAAGAAAAAGACTATATTACCAAACCGAAAAAAAGCGGATATGCTAGTTACCATATGATTGTAGAGGTACCAGTAACGCTATCAAAACAAACCATCTATGTTAAGGTAGAAATTCAAATTAGAACAGTTGCTATGGATTTTTGGGCAACATTAGAGCATAAGGTAAAGTATAAAGCAGAAGAAGAGATTAGCAAACAAGAGGCAAAAGAGTGGGTAAATTGTGCGAAAATTATTAATAAGTTAGATCATAAAATGATGATGTTAAATTAATTTACAAAAAGTTATTTTGCATGGGTTGACTTAATTCATATTTTTAAGTATACTATAACAAACAAAAGAAAGCAGGAATTTATATGAAAAATGTAGCACTTTTAAGAAAAAAAGAAATCAAAGGAATTACTTTAATTGCCTTAGTAATTACAATTATTATTTTATTAATATTAGCAGGAGTAACAATTGCTATGTTAACAGGAGAAAACGCTATATTTAATAAAGCAAAAAAATCAGAAGAAGAAACCAGAAAGCAAACAGCAACAGAAATATTAAATCTAAAAATAACCAATACACAAATAGCAACTTATAGCAAAGAAAAAAGAATGCCAACATTAAAAGAATTAGCCATATCTTTAGCCCCTGAAAATGACGAAGAAATAAAAAGTCTAACAAAAGCAAAAACAAAGACAGCTAGTTTAGACTGGATAGAGAATTCAGAATATGATTCAATTTTTACAATACTAAAAGAATATCCAGAATATGAATTTGAGATAAATTCTTCCTTACAATTAGCAAGTATTAATGGTGAGCAAGTTGAAAATAATACTATCACAGAGACACTTAAAATAACAGAAAATGGAAAATATAATGTAAAAAACTATGCAAAAGTAGATGTAGCGGTACCACCAATAAATACAGGACTTGAATTTGCTGGATTTTATGCTTCTGAATATGGAATAAAGAATAATATAGTAGCTAATGTTACTATTAATAATTTAGAGATAGGACAACCATATTGTATAATTATTGGAAGAGCAATGACAGGGGGATCTAATGCAGATTTTGTCGATAGGGGGACGACATTTACCAATGCAACATATAAACAAATAAGTGCCTACAAATATAACTTTACACCAACAGCACAAACAGTAACTGTGACACAAGGTAGTACTGATTGGGGTACTAGTATGGGTTCTTGTGCTTATGCATTTGTATTTAAAGGAAACTTCTAAAAAATAAAAAAGATATTACTTAAATAAAAGTGATATCTTTTTTTTGCTAAAATCAAACAAAAAATAATAAAAAAAAGTAAAAAAATGCAAAACAAAGAAGGGTTTATGTAAAATGCGTCGAATAATATAACTATGTACATTAATTTGAAAAATAGGAAAAGAAGGTGAAGGAAAATGCAACGATACAGTGACGAAATCATAGACGAAGTAAGGCAAAACAACGACATAGTAGACATCATATCACAATATGTGCATCTAAAAAGAAGCGGAAGAAACTTTTTCGGACTATGTCCCTTTCACAACGAAAAATCGCCATCATTTTCCGTATCACCAGATAAACAAATATTTCATTGTTTTGGCTGTGGAGTAGGAGGAAACGTCTTCACATTCCTAACCAAAATAGAAGGAATTAGCTTTATAGAAGCTGTACAAACCTTAGCCGAAAGAGCGAACATGCAACTACCAACCTTAGAAAGTAGTGGTGATACAGCAAAAGAACTACTAAAAAGCAAAGTGTACAAAGTAAACGAATTTACAGCAAACTATTACCATCAAAACTTATACAAACAAGAAGCAAAAATGGCACAAGAATACATCAAAAAAAGAAAATTAACAAATGAAACTTTACAATCTTTCCAAATTGGATTTTCAGGAAAATTTGACGAACTATATCAAGAATTAAAAAAGCAAGGATTTGAAGAACCAGAAATTTTAGAATCAGGACTAGTCAACAAAAACGAAAGAGGACAATACATAGACAGATACCGAAACAGGCTCATGTTTCCCATTTGTGATGCGCGAGGAAAAGTAATCGCTTTTGGCGGAAGAGTATTAGACGACTCCAAACCCAAATACATCAACTCACCAGAAAACGTAGTCTATAGCAAAGGAAGAAACTTGTTTGGGCTAAACGTTGCTAAAAAAGGAGGGTTAAAGGAAATTCTAATTGTAGAAGGCTATATGGACGTAATCTCCTTACACCAAAGAGGAATCACAAATGTAGTAGCACCATTAGGAACAGCTCTAACCCAGCAACAAGGCTGGTTGCTTCGAAAAAATGCAGAAAAAATCATCTTAAGTTTTGACGCTGATGAAGCAGGATTAATGGCAAAAATGAGAGCGTTAGACATCTTACAAGCAATGGGATGTGACATACGAATTTTACAAATAGAAGGAGCCAAAGACCCAGACGAATACATCATAAAATATGGAAAAGCAAGATTTGATAACTTAATTGAAAAAGCACTTTCTGTCATTGAATTCAAGGTAAAAGTATTAAAAAAAGACTTAAACTTAGAAGTGGTAAATGACAAAATAAAATTCTTAAATGAAATTGCAAAACTAATTGCTAAAGTCGATAACACCATGGAAAGAGAAGTCTACATCGAAAAAATTGCTAAAGAATACGAAATATCCAAAGAAGCAATTTATGGAGAAGTTAACAAATTAGCCTATGAAGGGGCAAAAAGCCAAAAAGTGTTAGAAAAAACAAAACCTGTTATTTCTCATAAAAAAGTAATAGAAAATAAAGTATCACAAGCAATTAAAAAAAGAGAAAATACCGTAATATCCATTCTATTAACAGGGGACTTAAACATTTATCAAATTATTAAGCAAAATGTTAAGATAGAGGACTTTAAAGATGTAATCAATCAAGAAATTGCCAAAAAACTGTATGAAGAATTTGAAAAAGGAAATAGTAATATAAACAATATAATTGATATGTTAGAAGAGCAGCAGCAAAATCACATTACAGAAATCATGGCAGACGATTATGAAATAGGGGACATCGAAAAAGCAATTGACGATATCATGCAAGGGTATGAAAAAGACAAGCTAAACAGCCGAAAATTTGAAATTTTAGAATTATTAGAGGGGAATTTAGAAGCTGACCAAAAAAGAGACTTAGAAAAAGAGCTAAATGAAATTATTATTAGATTAGCAAAAATTAAGTAGATTGCCTTAAATGGGGGGAAAGAAAAATGGCAAAGAAAAAAGAAGAATTAGAAAATGTGAAAAAAGCAAAAAAAGTAGAAGAACCAAAAAAAGAAGCAGTAGAAAAAAAGAAAACAACCAAAAAAGAGGAACCTAAAAAAACGCAAAGCAAAAAGAAAGAAACAGTAAAAAAAGAGGAAACAAAGGAAAAAAAGGAATCTGTTAAAAAAGAGCCAGCAAAAAAGGTAGCAACAAAGGCGAAGAAAGAATCTGTTAAAAAAGAGCCAGAAAAAAAAGAAGAAAACAAAAAAGCAAAAAAAGAAAGTAAAACAGAAAAAGAATCAAAAGAAGCAAAAACAAAAAAAATAGAAGAAGCAAGAAAAGTAGCCAAAGAAAAAGCTAAAAGCCAAAAAGAAAAAAAGGAAAAAGCTAAAAAGAAAGAAGGAAAAGAAACTCCAGAAAAACCAGTAGAAGAAAAGCAAGAAGAAACAGAAAATGAAAACGAAGAAAACAGCCAAATAAAAGAAGAAAAAGTAAATAGCATCTTAAAAAAAGCAAAAGAAAAAGGACAAATCACATATGGGGACCTAGCAACTGAGCTAGACGATGTCAATCCAGAACAGATTGACCAAGTTTTTGATGCCTTTGAAGAATTAGGAGTAGACTTATTAGCAGACGACTTAGAAGAAGAACCAGACATTGAAGATTTAAAAGAAGTAGAAGAACTAAAACTTGACGAAATAACCGATACCAGTTATGAAGGAATTAACGTAGACGATCCCGTTAGAATGTACTTAAGAGAAATAGGAAGAATTGGGCTTTTAACCTTTGAACAAGAGCTAGAACTAGCCAAAAGAATTTTAGACGGAGACGAAGGTGCCAAACAAGAATTAGCAGAATCTAACCTAAGACTAGTAGTTAGTATTGCTAAAAAATATGTAGGAAGAGGAATGCTATTTTTAGATTTAATTCAAGAAGGAAACATGGGACTAATTAAAGCTGTTGAAAAATTTGATTACACCAAAGGTTTTAAATTTAGTACCTATGCTACTTGGTGGATAAGACAAGCCATAACAAGAGCCATTGCTGACCAAGCAAGAACCATAAGAATTCCTGTACACATGGTAGAAACAATTAATAAATTAATTAGAACTTCAAGACACTTACTACAACAAATGGGAAGAGAGCCAACCCCAGACGAAATTGCACAAGAAATGGAAATACCAGTAGAAAAAGTAATGGAAATTCAAAAAATTGCACAAGACCCTGTATCATTAGAAACACCAATAGGAGAAGAGGACGATAGCCACTTAGGAGACTTTATCCAAGATGACGATAGTCCAGCTCCACATGACTCAGCAGCCTATACATTATTAAAAGAACAATTAGAAGATGTTATGAATACATTAACCCCAAGAGAAGCAAAGGTTCTAAAATTAAGATTTGGACTAGAAGATGGAAAAGCAAGAACACTAGAAGAGGTTGGTCGCGAATTTGAGGTTACACGTGAAAGAATAAGACAAATTGAGGCAAAAGCCCTAAGGAAGCTTAGACATCCTAGCAGGAGTAAGAAGCTTCGTGATTATATGGGATAAAAGGGTTCAAAAAATAATAGCTATCTTGCGTCGTTAAAATTGGTTTGGAACGCGGTTACATACAAACGTGTGCGCCCTTGCCTTCCAAACCAATT
>CANRXN010000090.1 GCA_947643945.1 uncultured Clostridium sp. | reverse complement strand
AATTGCATTCGTGAAACTGACTTTATAAATAATACAAAAGAAAAAAATTTGGAAACAACACAAACAATAGTCGATATTAATAACATACCAGACAAAATGGGGAAATATAAGGTGTTAGGAGTTCTTGTAATAGACAAGCTAGCCCTACAAAAAAACATCTTAGAAGAAACAAATGATGATTCATTAAGCTTAGCCGTTACTAAATTTTATGGACCAGACTTAAATGAATTAGGAAACTTTTGCATAACAGGACACAACTACAAAGACATTTTTGAAAGTGCTAATGATTTAGAGCTAAAAGATACCTTCTATATAATAGACAAAGCAAAAAAACAAAAAGTAGACTACGAGATTTTTGATAAATTCTCAGTCAATCCAACAGAAGTTGACCGTGTTTTAAAGCAAGAACAAGAAGGGACAAAAGAAGTAACAATCATTACTTGTAATCCAGGAGGTTATACTAGGCTCATATTAAAAGCACGAGAAATTTAAATTAAATCAAAATTTTAAGGAGAGGATGAAATGAAAAAATTATCTTTAGGAATCGTAACCATTATGCTAGTATTAGCAATTATGTTGCCAGTAACAGTAAATGCAGCAACATTAACAACGAAAACAACCGAAATGAATGTGGGAGATGTTGTAGAAATCGAAGTAACTACAAACCAAGCAGTTGAATCCATTCAATTTGATTTAAAATTTGATAGAAGCAAATATGAATATGTAGTAGATTCTGCCACAACAGAAGGGAAATTAGAAGCAACTGACTCAAACTATATTGCCAATGATATTGTAAGAGTTTCTGCTTTCGATTTTAATGGAGCAAAAGCGGATACTGTAAAAATGCAATTCAAAGCAATTGCAGGAGGAGAAAGTGTACCATTTAATATAGTAGGGCTTGTAGAAATTGGCGAAAGTGGAGAAACTTTTGACAAAGGAGAAATAACAGTAAAACAAATTATTGGAGGAGAAGAAGTTGCAAATGGTGGACAATATTTAGATGCTAACGGAAATGCAATTACGAAACTTCCACAAACAGGAAGCCAAAACGCTATTAGAATTTATGGTTCTTTAGTAGCTGGTAAAAATGTAGTAGCATATGCTTTACCAGATAGCCAAGACGTTGTAACTAGCAATACAGTAAAACAACAATTTGGAAATGGTGTAACAGTAAAAGACGGAATATTAGGAACAGGAGACACCTTTACAATAAATAGTCAAACTTATCACATTCTTATTTATGGAGATATCAATGGAGATGGAAAAGTAACAACACTAGATGCTTTAAATACTGCAAAAGTAGACCAAGGAACAAAAGCAGTAGATGATGTAAAAAGTGAAGCACTTGACATTGTAAAAGATAGTAGTAAAGATAGTGATGAAAAAGCAAATGCACTTGCAAACCAAGCATTTATTTTGAAAAAACAATATAACACACAAAATAATACAATCATTGATGTATATCCAACAGAACCAGGAAACGATGTAAATGGTGTAGATACTGCAGATGCAACAAACCAAAATACTTATCGTTATGAAGATACATTAATTGCTAGAGTATCTGCAAAAAGTGGACAAACTATCACACAAGAAATGCTAACTTACAAAGTGAAATTTGAAGGCGCAGAAGTAGGAAAAGATATAGCAGAAGTAACTTATGTACCTGATGGACAAAACTTTGAATTAAAACTTTATGGAACTCGTGCAGGAACCTATGAAATTATACCAATGGTAGTAGGAGCAAATGTAGAAGGTGGCGTAGCAGAAGGACAAGCAATTACAGTAACTTTAGTTGACAGCCCAGTTGTAACAGATATTGAAATTACAGACAAAAATGGAAATATAATTCCTAAATCAGAAGCAATTAAAGTAAAAGCAACTAGTAGAGAAACAGAATACAAAATAAACTTCTTACATAGTTATTATAAAGATGGTAGATTAGTAGAAACAGCTAAGATAAATACAGATAAAGCAAGAATTACAAGAACTGGATCTGTAACAGTTGCAGACTTTGATGATGACAAAAATCCTACCAAAATGCTTTTAAACGGAACACCAATAGGAGGAACTGGAACTGTAAAAATAGAAGTAGACAATTCAGTTTATGGAGGAGTTAATGAAGTAAGAAATATAAATGTAAATGTTGTAGGTGCATCTGCAGCAGCTGGAATTTCATTTAATGGAACCAAACTTTCTGATACAAAAACAGTAGTAGACAACAGTATTAACTTATATAAAGATACAGTTGAAAATCCAGCAGGAAATAATGAAACCAAATTAGAAAATGGAACATTATATACAATTGTACCAATTCAACTAATTGATGTTGATGGTGATGAATTTGATGTAAAAAAAGGTGACATAGTAGAAGGTAAAACTAGTGGTACAGATTATACTGGAAAAATAGTAATCTATGAAACTGCTGATACTGAATACTTAAGTGCACAAGACATTAGTATTAGATATTATAAAAAAGAAAATGGAGTTTATGTAGAAAAAACGAACAAAGAAGATTTAATTGATGCTATTGGAATTAGTATGGCAACAAGTCTTGCCGATGGTTGGGAAGACTATATAAAAGACGGATTGACCATTGAATATGATACAAAATCTGGTCGTAAAGCAGCTAATATGAAATTAGGTGGCGTTTATGAAAACGGAGTAAATCTATTAACAGTAGCAAAAGAAGTTGAACAACCAATAGATGAACCAGAAGTAGAAGAAGATAAAACATTAGAAACTAAAAATGTTGAAACAAAACAACAAGTACCAAGCAAAAAAGAAGAAAATGTAGAACAAGATGAAGAACAAGAAGAAGAAATAAAAACTCTAGTAACACCAGAAAAACCAGAAACACCAGTACAAAAACCAGAAACACCAGCAAAACCTGAAGTATCTGCTCCAACTGTAACACCTGAAAATACCACAACACCAGAAGAAGCAAAAATACCAGAACCAAATGAAGAATAACAAGAAAAAATAAATAAAAGTCGATAATACGAAAAGTACTATCGACTTTTTATTACTATTTATACAATAAAGTAATTCGATTTCCACTTTTTTCAATAAAACCCTCTTCTTTTAAAAGCTTTAATTCACGCATCATAGCACTTCGATCAACACTTAAAAAATCAGCCAAATCCGTTAGAGAAAAAGGCAAAGAAAAAGATTTACTTAAATTTCTAGTCGAAAGCAAAGTAAAATAGCCAATCAACTTATCACGAGTAGACCTTTTGGTTAAAAGCTCAATCCTCATATTCAAATCCGTAACTTTACTTAAAATCAATTCCGGTAAATCCTCTGTTAATTGTTGATGGAATTTACAACCACTTCTACACTTTTGGCGAAGATCATTATAAGTATAAAAAAGAACATCACACTTTTCGCGGGCTTCTACTAATAATTCATTATTAATGGTAATCGTATAAAACACCTCACCGGAAAACATCATTTTTAGAAAAATGTTCAACAATCGTTCTATTACCATTTAAATCATAGCGAACCAAATCCGCATTACCATTCATTAAAATACAAAATTGGTTTCTTTTTTTGATGTAACTAGTAATGACTTCATTTTTAGAAAAAGACTTCTTTTGAATTCTATGACAACTATTTTCAAAATTAGCTATAAAATTTTCTATATTAAAATTAATATCCATTTACTCCAAAATCATTCCTTTCCAAGATGTATCCTAACTAATAGGATAGAAGATAGTTTTTATTTTCAGTTACAAAAACAATTATACTATAAAAAAGTTGCAAATGCAACAAAGAAGTTTAAAATAATTCTAAAAAACTAAGGCATAAAATTTAGAATAATGTTACAAGATGTAACACATTTGTAATTGAAATGTAACAATCGACAAAAACTTACATGAAGGCAGAATTGAAATTGATTGCAAATAATTTGTCGCTTTTGCAACAGAAAAACAAAAAACTTACGGTATAATAAACCGGTAGCAAAACAAAATGCGAAAGGGGAAACAAACATGAAAATTATCAAAAGAGATGGAAGAGCCGTAGACTATGATAGAGAAAAAATTAAAATAGCCATTGAAAAAGCAAACAAAGAAGTAAGAGCAAGCCAAAGAGCTAACAAAGAAGAAATTAAAGAAGTAATCAATTATATTGAAGAACTAGGCAAAAAAAGAATGTTAGTCGAAGACATACAAGACATAATAGAAGCAAAACTAATGGAAATAGGAAAATACGAACTATCTAAAAAATATATTGTATATCGTTATACAAGAGCCTTAGTAAGAAAACAAAACACAACAGACGAATCCATTTTAGGTTTAATTCGTAACGAAAACAAAGAATTAGCAGAAGAAAACTCCAACAAAAACACCTTACTGGCTTCCACCCAAAGAGATTACATGGCAGGAGAAGTATCAAGAGATTTAACCAAAAGACTATTATTACCAGAAAAGATAGTAAAAGCAGACAATGAAGGCGTTTTACACTTCCACGATGCCGATTACTTTGTACAACCAATTTTCAATTGCTGTTTAATTAACATTGCTGACATGTTAGACAAAGGAACAGTTATGAATGGCAAAATGATTGAAACCCCAAAAAGTTTTCAAGTGGCTTGTACCATAACAACACAAATCATTGCAGCAGTAGCAAGTAATCAATATGGGGGGCAATCTGTTGACCTAATCCATTTAGGAAAATATTTAAAGAAAAGTTATGATAAATTCAAAAAAGAAATCATGCAAAAATATGAAGGAAAATTAACAGAAGAAGTAATAGAAGACCTAACACAAGATAGACTAAAAGCAGAATTAAAAGCAGGAGTACAAACCATTCAATATCAAATTAACACCTTAATGACCACAAATGGGCAATCACCATTTGTAACCTTGTTTTTACATTTAGAAAAAGATGATCCATACATCAAGGAAAATGCTATGATAATCGAAGAAGTTTTAAAACAAAGACTACAAGGAGTTAAAAATGATAAAGGAGTTTATGTAACACCAGCCTTCCCAAAACTAGTTTATGTGCTAGATGAATGTAATAATTTAAGTGGGGGAGAATATGACTATCTAACCAAATTAGCCGTAAAATGTTCTAGCAAAAGAATGTATCCCGATTACATATCTGCTAAAAAAATGCGTGAAAATTATGATGGAAATGTGTTTAGTCCAATGGGATGTAGAAGCTTTTTATCACCATGGAAAGACGAAAACGGAAAAGCAAAATTCGAGGGAAGATTTAACCAAGGGGTTGTCAGCATCAACTTACCACAAATAG
>CANRXN010000089.1 GCA_947643945.1 uncultured Clostridium sp. | reverse complement strand
AATACCAAATGCTTTGTAGCTATATTTTGAAATTTGAGTTTAAAACAGATGGTGGAATCTTAAATTATTTGAACCAAAAAAGCTTTGTTTTGGATTGAATATAAGAAAAGGGGAATAAAAATGAAATTAAGTAAGAAAAAAACAATAGTAATCTTTATTACGATAGTAGCAACTATACTTATAAGTGCTAGTATTTTTATCATATTTTCGAATCATACTATCGCAACAGCTGAAAACGAGCCAACAGTACAAGATAACTCTGTTCCAGATGTCACACCAGAAAATACTACTTTTGAAATAGCAGAAGAATCACCTGAAAACGAGGAAATCATTGAAAAAATAAAAATAACAATATCTTCTAAGTTAGAAAATTATAACTTATATTATTGGTACAAGCCACTTGAAGTAGAAGATAATGAGATAGAAGAAAACTATATTTTATGTGGTAATGAAATAGAAATTGAGGAAAATGCTAATCTTTATTTTAAATATGAATTAACTGGAAATTATAGCCAAAATCCATACACATTAGAAATCAATACTATTAACAAAGAAAAAATCGTAGAGGAAGCTCCTGAAAATGAAGGTGCAACCGAAGAACAACTACAAAAAGAAAAAGTAACAAAAATTAGTAATACGGCACCTTATTATATCGTAGTAAATTACTCCTCTAATGTGGTTACCATTTATGGAAAAGACGAAAACAATGAATATACAAGACCAATTAAAGCAATGATATGTTCTACTGGTATTGCAACGCCAAGAAGTGGTATTTATAAACTTGGTGCTAGAAGCAAATGGAGAGCATTATTTGGAAATGTTTATGGACAATATGCGGTAAATATTGTAGGAAATATCTTATTCCATTCTGTCCCTTATTTAAGCACAGACAATAGTACATTAGAATATTGGGAATATGATAAGTTAGGTACCTCTGCTTCTGCAGGTTGTATCAGGCTTAAAGTAGAAGATGCGTTATGGATTTTTAATAATTGTGGAAGAGGAACACAAGTAGAATTTTCTGCTAGTGCCCCTACTCCATTAGGAAAACCAGGTGCTAAAAAAATATCTGGCTATCCAGATTTAAGAGGCTTTGACCCAACAGATCCTGCTTCTAATAATCCATGGAGAAATGCTAATGTTTCTCAAAATAATAATCCTTCTAATACGCCTTCTCCTACTGAACCTGTTGAAACAAAACCGGAAATAAAGCCTGAAGTAAAACCAGATCCTACTCCTCAGCCAAATCCTGATCCAAAACCAGATCCATCTCCAGATCCCACTCCTGACCCTACTCCAGACCCTGATCCTGAACCTGAACCAACTCCTGATCCTATTCCCCAGCCAACACCAGATCCATCTGCTCATTTGCCCAAAATAGATTAAAATAAAAACCACCTGATTTATAGGTGGTTTTTATTCTTAAGCTTTTTTAGCTACTTCTGCAATTTCAGTAAAAGCTTTTGGGTCTGTTACTGCAATCTCTGCTAGCATTTTTCTATTGATGGTAACATTTGCTTTTTTAAGCCCTGCAATCATTTTGCTGTAAGTTGTTCCATTCATTCTCGCTGCTGCATTAATTCTTGCAATCCATAATTTTCTGAAATTACTTTTCTTATCTTTTCTTCCTACATATGCGTAAGCTAAAGATTTCATAACTGCTTGGTTAGCGGTTCTAAATCTATACCCTTTTGCTCCATAATATCCTTTTGCTTGTTTTAATATTTTTTTATGTCTTGCTCTTGTTGTTCTAGCTGTTTTTACTCTTGCCATTTATTCTCACCTTCCTTATTTCTTTGTCAATTTTAGTTACCATATGGTAATAATTTTTTGATTGTTTCTACACATGTTTTATCAGCATAAGCATTTTGAACTTTTCCTGATTTTTTTTGTCTTCTTGTTTTATTAGCTAGTAAGTGTCTTCTGTTTGATTTTGTTCTTTTTACTTTCCCTGTAGCTGTTAATGAATATCTTTTTTTAGCAGCTTTATTGGTTTTTAATTTTGGCATAATGATAACTCCTTTCGTTTTTTACTTTTTATTAGAGCTAGATAATTACTTATCTGCTTTTTTAGCTAAAATGGTAAACATGTTTCTGCCTTCTAATTTTGGTTGTTTTTCAACAGTTGCTACATCTTCTAAAGCTTCAATAAATTTGTTTAGTACTGCTTCTCCGGCTTTCCAGTTGTTAACTTCTCTACCTCTAAAACGAACTGTTATTTTTAGTTTGTTTCCGTCTGTTAAGAATTTTCTTCCATTCTTACATTTGAAGCTAAAGTCATGCTCTTCAATATTAGGCGTTACTCTTAACTCCTTTATTTCAAAGCTTTTTTGCTTTTTCTTTGCTTCTTTTTCTTTTTTGGCTTGCTCAAATTTGTATTTTCCATAGTTCATGATTTTACAAACTGGTGGATTTGCATTTGGCGCAACTAGTACTAAATCTAAGTTTTTGCTTTCCGCTTTTTCTAAAGCCTCTCCAAATGAGATTACTCCTGCTTTTTGTCCATTATCCTCTATCAACTGTACTTCTTTTGCTCTTATTTGTCTGTTGATTGGTAATTCTTGTTTGATTGAAAACACCTCCATAAATATAAAAAATTTGGCTTTGTTACAAGTCAAATTAAAAATAACACCAAAATTATTTTGCTTTGGTTGTATTTAATTTTAACCTTTTTCCTCGTTTGGATAAGGTGAGAAGTTTTATCTTCTTCTTGTAACGTATATTATTATATACCAAATAACAAAGCTTTGTCAAGTAGTTTTGAAGAAAAAATAACTAATATATGGATTTAATACATGATATTTTTCAAAATATTTGATAAAGCAAAATCCCAATCGATTGAATCACAAACAAATTCAAAACATTAGAAGTAAGCAAATTATTCGTTGCCTCTACCACACCTAGCATTACGTCTTCTTCCTGAGATTGGTAATGCTTTTGTGCCTCAAAAAAAGTAATCAATTCTGGAATACTCGTAATAAAGCCCAGCAATATCCCTATCAAATTTTGAGAAATATTAAATTGGTTGCACAAGCCGTTTAAATTATCTCCCAATAGCTCCCCTATCACATATAGCAAAACACTTGTCACCATCAAAATAAAAATATAAACCACCGTTTTTCTGGTATTCCCTTTTTCCGTTTTTCCTTCGTCTTCTATTTTTCCTTCTATTTGTCTATCCTCTTTTTGTAGATACAACTTATGCACATTATGATTTATCACTTGAAACAAGCCATATAAAATACAAAAAGCTGGAACCACTAGCCAATTCATTTCTATTTTCTTCCACACCAAAAACACTGGTATTGCTATCGTTACTAACACTAGCACAAGATTTACTCTAATGGCTTGATTAAAAAAAGCCTTTTTATTCTTATTTAAGATAATAGAAGCTATATATTGTATAAAATTAATCACATTAGAACTTAATACATTAAAAATACTTGTAGCAACCAATCCATTTATACTAGAAATGCTAACCGTTAGAAGCTCTGGCACAGAAGTTGCAATCCCTGCAATGTCTCCTACCGTCTTTGGCTTTAGACTCAAATTCTCTGCTAATCTTCTAAGCACTACTACTAAGATGTATTTTGCAATTAAAACAATTAGCCCTGCATACAAAATAAATTTTATTATCTCAAAAAACATTTCTCTTACCTCCAAACAGGGATTGAGGGGACGTTCCTTAAAATCCCTGCTTATTACCAAAAAATTTAACATCAACTTTTTTTTATTTTGTCCATTTCCTTGCTAATTATGAGATTTTGTAGTATAATTCGCTTAAATAAAAATAAAAGTGGACAAAGGAATGTCCCTAAAATCTTTTAAACAGGGATTTTAAGGAACGTCCCCTCAATCCCTGTTTGGAGGTTAAACCATGATTGATATCAAATTTTTAAGAGAAAATCCTGATATAGTAAAGGAAAATATTAAAAAGAAATTTCAAGATCAGAAGTTAAGTTTAGTTGACGAGGTAATTGACTTAGATGTAAAAAGTAGAGAAGCTAAGCTAAATGGCGATAATTTAAGAGCTGAAAGAAAAAATTTAAGTAATCAAATCGGTTCTTTGATGCAAGCTGGAAAGAAAGAAGAGGCTGAAAAAATAAAAGCTCAAGTAAATGAAATTAACGCTAAACTAGAAGAAAATGAAAAATTAGAAAACGAATATACGGCAGAAATCAAAAGTAGAATGATGAAAATTCCTAATATTATGCACGATTCTGTTCCTACTGGAAAGGACGATAGTGAAAACGTAGAAGTTCAAAAATTTGGAGAACCAATTGTTCCCGATTACGAAATCCCTTTCCATGGCGAAATTTTAGAAGCTTTAGGTGGTCTTGACTTAGATAGCGCAAGACGTGTTTCTGGAAATGGTTTCTACTATTTAATGGGAGACGTAGCCAGACTTCATTCTGCTGTTTTAACCTATGCAAGAGACTTTATGATTAATAAAGGATTTACCTATTGTATTCCACCATTTATGATACGTTCTGATGTTGTAACTGGTGTTATGAGTTTTGAAGAAATGGATGCTATGATGTACAAAATTGAGGGAGAAGATTTATATTTAATTGGGACAAGCGAGCATTCTATGATTGGTAAATTTAAAGACCAAATTCTAAAAAAAGAAGATATGCCATATACTATGACTTCTTACTCTCCATGTTTTAGAAAAGAAAAAGGTGCCCATGGAATGGAAGAACGTGGAGTTTATCGAATTCATCAATTTGAAAAACAAGAAATGATTGTTGTTTGCGAGCCTGAGCAATCTTGGGAATGGTATGACAAAATGTGGTCATATACCGTAGAATTTTTCAGAAGTATGAATATTCCTGTAAGAACTTTAGAATGTTGTAGTGGAGACTTAGCAGATTTAAAAGCAAAATCTTGTGACGTAGAAGCTTGGAGCCCTAGACAACAAAAATATTTTGAAGTAGGAAGCTGTTCTAACCTAACTGATGCACAATCTCGTAGACTTGGTATTCGTATCAAAGGAGAAAATGGAAATTACTTTGCTCATACTTTAAATAACACGGTTGTTGCTCCTCCTCGTATGTTAATTTCAATTATGGAAAATAATTATCAACCTGATGGTAGTGTCATTATTCCTGAAGTTTTAAGACCTTATATGGGTGGATTAGAAAAAATTGAAATAAAGAAATAAACGGACGGAAAAATTGCCAAGAGGGACGGACCTTTTTGGCAATATTTTTTATTAATATTTAGCCTTTAATATATAAATTTTGCAATGATTTCGGGGGGACCGTTCAAAAATTCTC